>JANYAB010000529.1 GCA_025355225.1 Bacteroidota bacterium | reverse complement strand
GCTTTTTGGCGACTATAACCCTGCCGGCCGGTTACCCGTTACTTTTTATGGCAGCGATAAGGATCTGCCCGAATTCACAGATTACTCAATGAAAAACCGCACTTACCGGTATTTTAACGGAACGCCCCTGTACGGTTTTGGCTATGGATTAAGTTACACCACGTTCAAATATGCGCACCTTAACTTGCCAATGAGGGTACACAAAGGAAAAAAGGTAGAGGTGAGTGTGAATGTAGCCAATACCGGAATAGTAGATGGCGAGGAAGTAGTGCAAATTTACATGAGCCATGTTAAACACGGCAATAAAATGCCGCTTAAGGCACTAAAGGGATTCAGCAGGATATACCTTAAAGCGGGTGAGCACCGGGTTGTTAGATTTACTTTGTCTCCCCAAGACCTCTCATTGGTAACAGAAAGCGGCGACCTCAGGGAATTTAAAGGGAAGATAGTGCTTAGCGCGGGCGGGTCTCAGCCCGACGAAAGGAATGTGAGGTCCGGTAATATCCTCACACGGACCCTAACTGTTTTATAATAAAAGAAATTTGAGTGTGAACCAAACTGCTATATTTTTCAACATTTGTGTTAGGCAAGGTGGGGGAGGTCGCTCACTTTTGTATTAGCTCCAGCATATTTTTTCAGGACATCGCACACGGCCCAATAGCATAAATTAAAGGCGTTTGGTAACATTATGAAAACGATAATTATTGTTAAAATAACACTTAAAAATAAATTGAGGTGCTGGCCCTTTTACCCCTTTTTATAGCTGTAATGATCCGAAAAACAACCAATTCTAAAACTTAAATATCAAAAAAATGAACTTAAAACATTTAGCGATCGCTTTAGCAGCCACGCTGTTAAGCGGTACTATTAAGGCACAGACAACACAGCCGGCAGTAGTAGAGGATTTTAAGCCTTCCACGCTTGATCAGCCCGGACAGGAATATCCCCAGGTAAACTCGCAGGGCTACGTACGGTTCCGTGTTAAGGCACCCAAGGCCGACAGTGTTAAGGTAAGCCTGGGATTAGGCGGAAGAGGCGGTACCAAACTCAAAAAAGGAGATGATGGATACTGGTGGGGCACCACCGAGGGGCCGATGGATGAAGGGTTTCATTATTATCACCTGACTGTGGATGGAGGCGTATTTAATGACCCCGGAGCGTTGAATTATTATGGATCGGTCCGTTGGGAAAGCGGTATCGAGATACCGGCGCACGACCAGGACTTTTACGCGCTTAAAGACGTTCCTCACGGTAATGTACAACAGGTGCTTTTCCCATCTAAAAGTACAAATACCTCGCGGCGGGCTTTTGTTTATACGCCTCCTGGTTACGAAAAGGAAAAGTCTAAGAGGTACCCGGTTTTATATCTTCAGCATGGCTGGGGTGAGGATGAAACCGCCTGGAGTAACCAGGGACATGCCAACCTAATAATGGATAACCTGATCGCCGAAGGGGAGATAAAACCGTTTATCATTGTTATGACCTATGGGATGACCAACGAGGTTAAAATGGGCCCGAACGCTTTGAGAAATTTCAAGATCGATGCATTTCAAACAGTCCTTACCGATGAATTGATCCCCTACGTTGATGCCACTTTCCGGACGTATGCTGATAAGGCCCATCGCGCAATGGCAGGCCTTTCCATGGGCGGAATGGAGACCCATGCAATTACACTCAATAAACCTGATGTATTTGATTACTACGCCCTGCTGAGCGGAGGTGTTTATACACCTGCCGAGATAACCGATAGGTCAAAGGTCAAACTTGTTTTCATTAGCTGTGGCAGCCGCGAAAGGCCTGATGGCGTTAAGAACGCTGTTACTGCCTTGCAGTCGGCCGGCGTTAATGCCGTCGCATTTGTTTCTGAGAATACTGCCCACGAGTTCCTTACCTGGAGACGGAGCCTGCATGAACTTGCACCTTTACTCTTTAAAAATTAAAATGAATGGCAATTTAATGCATTGAAACAGCTTTTATGAAAAAGATCAAAATCCATTTTAAGCGCCTGACCATACTGATAGAGGCTGTATCATGATTTATGATACAGCCTCTTCTAAAACTTATTAGAGCATTGCCATGTGTCCATTTATAGTAAACTCATTCGGATTCGATGAAAAGAGATAATCTATTATCACCTGCAATCAATTGTCGTTATCTTTCCACGCTTAGCAACTTTGACCGCAAGGTATCCTCATTGAACTCTATTGACAGCGTTAATTTTATTCGCACGCAGTCGTGCACATTACGTTTCAAATGATAAAAGCAATTAGTGGCCTGAAATAATAATAATGCAACAAACTACTGCAGGTCAGCGATCTTCTTAGAGATTATTTTACTCGTTTTTATATGATAGGGATGAATTTCTGAGATATAAATACAGGCTCGATGTCAGTTTCTCTGCCGGCATATTGAACATCCTAGAATGATTTTTTAATTGTTCTTTTAACATATATAAATCAATATAAGCTGTGTCTTATCTGTAAAAAATTTAAACAATCGATTGTAATTGTAAAATAAATATTTATTATTTTAAAATAAACACTTAAAATAACCTCCGGTTGTGAAAACAGATGGTGACCTCAACAGGTAAACGGGAGGGAAACAAAAGAACTTCTTTAGAATGGGCACTATATAGTAGCGCCGAACGATATTTGGCCAGGAGATTGACCAAAATTAGTTGATAGTAGACGTCCAAAGGTGATATCTGGGACGTTTTTACTTTGTTGGCACCACTTCAGCGATCTGATCACTGTTGTTTTTAAATGGACAGACAGATTATCCTTTTGTACAATTGCGCACGTTAGCACAGAAAATTGGCCCTTTTTGAGAATTCGGTCTTTGTCCGGAAATCGCTTTGCAGGATAACATTACATGCTTGTGTTATTTAACCACCGTATCGCTCCTGCAAATTCGATATCTCGTCAAACTCGACCCCTATTTTAGCGATGAGGTTTTCAAAAACGCGAAAATATTGCGCATATATGTCATGATCGCCTTTGTTTGGCAAATAGGTTTGATGCATTTTTACCATTTGCGATGCTTCCTCCAGCCCGGGAAACATGCCCATTTCTGTTGCACTCAAAAGAAAAGCACCAACACCGATACTGTCCCCATGGCTTAGTGTACTGACGGGTTTGTTAAAAACATCGGCTATTATTTGCGTACACAGCGGAATAGATGCGAAACTGCCATTGATAGAAAGGCTGTCTATCTGCCTGTGCTTTTCCAGTGTTTTGCCGATACTGTACATTTCAAATAAGATCCCTTCGATAGTGGCCCGGATGAAATGCTTGCGCTCATGCCTGATATTGACCCCAAAATAACAACCTCTTGCATTTGGGTTCCAAATTGGCGCCCGCTCACCATGAAGGTAAGGCAGGAACAGCAACCCATCTGAGCCCACTTGTACTTCTGAAGCTTCCCTTATAAGCGCGTCCATAGCATGATCTATATCAAACGCATTTTTAAAATCGCCAAATTGTTTGGTAAACCATTCAAATATCACCCCGCCATTGCTGGTTGGACCCCCGCTTACAAAATATTTCTCGGTCAGTACATAATTAAATATCTGTTGTTTAGGATCGTCAATAATTTCTTTCCCGATCACCCGGAAAGCGCCGCTGTCTTCAATGGTGATGGTTGCTTTTCCGTTTTGCCAGACGCCCGCGCCTAAGGTCGCCAGGCACCCATCGCTTGACCCTACGAGTATCTTTACTGAAGGTGGCATTTTTAAGGCTTTCCGGTATTCTTTTTTCAGGGCGATGCCCGAGTAGAATACCGGTACCAGGTCAGGTAATTTTTCAGCCGTTATCCCGGCGAAGTCCAGCGCGGTGGTGTCCCAGGCCAGGTTGCGGATATTCATCAATCCTGTTGCTGAGGCAATGCTATGATCGATAACGCAGGCACCCGTAAGCTGCTGAATGATATAACTTTTTATGGGCATAAATTTGCTTGTGCGGCTAAACTTCTCCTGCTGGTTATTCTTCATCCATGCTATTTTTATTAAGGACGACATGGGGTGCACCGGTGTCCCGGTGGCCGAATAGATCTCTTTTCCCAATTGCGTATCCTTCAGGTCACTTGCTTCTTTTTTGCCCCGGTTATCGGACCAGGTAATTGAATTGCCCAGCGGCACACCATCTTTATCAACGGCCAAAAGGCTGTGCATCGAGGCGCTGAAACAGATACAGCTTACCACGTATTTTTTCGGGTACACCTTATCATTCAAAAGGTTCTTCAACACGTAAAGCATGGTTATAAACATCTGGTCCGGGTCCTGTTCGCTTTGGTCGTGCCGTTCATGAAAAGTGGGGTAATGTCCCTTTGCAAAAGCTATCACATTTCCCGACAGGTCAAATGCGAAAACCCTTGCCGCATTGGTGCCTAATTCTATCGTAATTATACAATCCATAACTTAACTTTTTGATCTGTTATTCTTTCTGAACTCGCTTGGGGTATAGCCCGTAAATCGTTTAAAGGTTGTTGCAAAATGCTGCGACGAGTAAAAGCCGGTATTTAAGGCAATATCAGTTACGTTAACCTCCCCGCGTTTTAATAATTTAAGAGCCTCTGTTATCCTAATGTTTATCAGGTAGTTCAGCGGCGAAAAGCCAGAGTAATTTTTAACCTTTTCGGTAAAGGCTGTAGTGCCCATCCCGGTTAGCGCGGCCATTTCTTCAACTGTCCATTGATGTTCCAGGTCTTTGCGCAGGGTTTGCTCCAGTTTTAAAAAGGCCTGTGGAAAATCTCGTCTTGAGTTGTGTTGACGGATAAGCTGCCGGCTTATCAAAATAAAAAGCTCGTCGAGCAATTGATTTACCCGAGTAAAAAAACCCACTTCCTCGTTACGAAGTTCGGCCTGCAAATTTTGCATTAAAATGTGGGCTTCTTTTAATTTCAACACAAGCTGTCCTTTGTTTACTATTAAAATTTGATTTACCGATAACTTTTCGTTTTTATTTAGCCCGCTCCATTTCCCCATTAATAGTTTTCCACCCTCGTCCACCGCTATTTTTATCCAGTAGAGTGTGCCGATATTAAGCACATTACTTTCGCCGCCTATACTTTGGCCGGGCAGCACTATAGTGCAGTCGCCGGGGAATAGCGTGTAAGATTGTGAGTCGATCATCCAGTTGAATTTTCCATCCAAAATATAGTACAGGCAAATACACCCCGTCACTGTAGTGCTAAAGGAGTTGAGTTGTATGGTGCTGTTTTTTCTGTAGGCAAATTCCAGGATATGTGGAAAGTTCACAAGTTCCTTCGATACGCCCTGCTGTAGTATCAATTGGATCATTCAGAATAAATAATTGGTATTATCGCGCTTTACAGCAATATCTCAATGGTTTACCGGCCTTAACAAAACGACCTGTACGACGAACAAGATTACATAATATCAAATTAATATTTGTACAAAAACCATCACTGTTTTTTAATGGTAGTTCCTCGTCATTTATTACAACAATTTGCCCACAGTTATAAACACCAAAATTTTTAATTAAAAACGGTTCGGGAGTACAGGCCACCAATGCTGATACTTTATGCCGTAGTAACCTACTGATACTATGAGAAGATCGATCTTTTATTTCTGCATGCTTTCTGTTGGATCGCTAACAGATTTTTTGTCGGTTCCAAAAGCGACCGCACAACAAATATCTAAAGAAGAACTGATCTTTCTGACCCCTGAATGGAAAGGTGCCCGGTTCGATGACGGCCGCCCGAAGGTTGGCGACGATATTTTGGCCAGGATGAAAAAGGTGAGCATGGAGGAAGCCTGGGCTGTTTTGAAGAACGCAGGATACGGATATCAAATTGCCGAGAACTGGCTGGTTATTAATCCCGATAGTGTGCTGGTGGGCCGTGCCGTAACTGCTGTTTTTATGCCGGCACGCCCGGATGTTTGGAAAGCAATTGATGATCGGGGAAAGAAGCAGGGAAAAAAAGGCCAGAATACCTGGCCGGTGGACCTGCTGGTAAAAGGCGATGTGTATGTAGCTGATCAGTTTGGGGCGCATAAGAACGGGCCAACCATTGGCGACAATGTCGGGAACGCCATTTATGCAAAAACCGGGAACGGTATAGTTTACGATGGGGCTGTAAGGGATATTCGCGGGCTGAAAGAGATCGGAGGCTTCACGTCATTTGTAACCAGCTACGACCCCTCATACCATAACCCGCCAGGCGATCTGAATACCATGATCATTGGCATAAACCAGCCCACGCGAATTAGACAAGTAACGGTTATGCCCGGCGATGTTGTACTTGGGGAAAATGGCGTAGTGATATTCATTCCCCCGCATCTTGCCGAAAAAGTGGTGACTACATCTGAAATTGTGCGGCTAAGGGATATGTTCGGCCATCTGCGACTTAAAGAAGGTAGATATACCGCCGGCCAGATAGATGCGCGCTGGAGCGATGATATTGAAAAGGATTTTTCCAAATGGCTTAACGACCATATTAATGAGTTGCCCGTTCCAAAAGAACAAATTCAAAATATTTTAAAGGGCCGTACCTGGTAAATAATTTTAACGACCAAAACATTTATCGATATGTCAAAAGACCAAAACAGGCGTAACTTCCTGACAAAAACATCCTTGCTTGGCGCAGCAATGCTATCTGCACCGCTAACTAAAACATTTGGACAGGGGCTAATTGATGCCAAAGAGCGGACATCGCAGGCCTCTTCGCCATCAGACCTTAAAATTACAGAGGTAAAATGTGCATATTCGGGAGGGGGGCTTTTTGTTAAAATATACACTAACCAGGGTATTTGGGGCACTGGCGAAGGGGTGGATGCCGTGGGCGGTACTTATTATGTTGTCAAACGGATCTCACGAATGCTTACGGGAAGAAGTCCCTTGAACCCGAACAGGATCGCAGAGGAAATAAGAAAGGCAAATTTTTTCGGCGGCGCCCAATCAGGAATGTTTGTTGCCGTGCTGACCGCCATTGAGGCCGCACTTTGGGACCTAACCGGTAAAGCGCTTGGCCTGCCCGTTTATCAACTGCTTGGCGGCAAGTTCCGCGACAAATGCCGGGTGTATTGCGATACCGAACTATACACAGCCACTAACCCCAAACCGCAGGATTATGCCAAGGCAGCACGGGGCGCAGTTAACCGTGGTTACACCGCTGTGAAGTTTGACATAGACGATGCAAGGGATCCAAATAAGTTCGACCGTTATAATTGGACGGCAAGTAATGCCGAGTTAGACAGAATGTACCAGGCCATTGCTGCCGTTAGGCAAGAGGTTGGCCCTAATATAGATATATGCGTTGATATGCATGGCCGTTATGACGCAACTACCGGCCGCAGGGTAGCGAAAATGATGGAACCGCTAAGCCTGATGTGGCTGGAGGAACCTGTACCTGCCGATAATATTGATGTGTATAAAACGATAACACAAGAGACCACCACGCCCATTTGCGGAGGTGAGAACTTTTATCTCGCCTACGGGTACACCCGCCTGTTGTCGGAAGCGGGAATTGACATTGTAATGCCCGACCTTCAAAAATGCGGCGGACTAGGAGAAGGGCAGCGGATAGCCAATTTGGCCAATTTGTATTATGTTCCTTTTTCACCACACATGGTAGGCTCGTATCTGGGCGCAATGGCAACCGCCCATGTATGCGCCTCGGTGCCGAATTTTCATATCCTCGAATGGCAAACACTCAGTGATACCGAACCCAAATGGAAGGAAATTGTACAGTACGATAAACCCTTTATTGAGAACGGCTACCTTGTTTTATCAGACAAGCCGGGTGTCGGGGTTGAAATTAATGAGGAAGGCCTTAAAAAATACGCTACGCCGGGGATACCTTTCTTCGCATAATGCAACATCAAAAAATGAGCATTTTATACAAGGCGGCAACAACGGCAGCCATCGCGTTGCTGGTTGTTGCCTTAATTGTAGCGTGCTTTTTTGGCATAGCCCCTGCCGGCCCCTTTGTGGTGCTGTTTTTTGCAGCGTTCGCCCTAAGCCTGCGGGCCTGGCCGTCAACAAAAAGCTTCTCGTACACGGTCCTTATTTTCGGGTCGGCAGTTACGGCTTTGTATTATCCCCGCTTATTTGTTGGCTACGGAAACTTTAAGTATGCGGCGCTTATTGTCCCGCTGATACAACTCATCATGTTCGGGATGGGGACCTCTATGCACTATAGCGACTTTTTGAACGTACTTAAACAGCCTCGCGGTATATTCCTGGGAGTTTTCAGCCACTTTATCATCATGCCGCTTTTGGGTTTTAGCATCGCCACTATTGCGATGAAATTCGCCGGGATACCGGCAGAAATAGCGGCAGGAATTGTGCTTATAGGTTGCTGCCCTAATGGCATGGCTTCTAACGTTGTATCTTACCTCGCAAAGGCCAACCTGGCGCTTTCTATTACCATAACCAGCATATCTACTATACTGTCCCCAATTATCACCCCTGCCCTGATGGGTCTATTGGCGGGTTCTTTTATTAAAATAGATGCCTGGCAAATGGTAGTCGATATTATTAAAATGGTAATGGTGCCAATAGCCCTCGGCCTGGTTTTTTCGTCGGTTTTTAAGGGACGGGCCTGGTACCTGGATAAGGTAATGCCACTGGTATCCATGTTTGGCATTATTTGCATCATTATTATTATCACAGCTGCCGGCCGTGATAGTTTACTGCGGGTTGGTGTACTACTGGCATTGCTGGTAACTGTCCACAATATTGGCGGCTACTGCCTTGGCTTTTGGAGTGCAAGGCTATTTCGAATGGACGAGCGGGACTGCCGTACAATAGCAATAGAGGTAGGCATGCAGAATGGCGGTATGGCTGCCGGCCTGGCAAAAAGCATGGGCAAAATTGCCACATTGGGCTTGGCACCTGTCATATTTTCAACGATCATGAATGTCACCGGATCTTTGCTGGCTAATTATTGGCATAAAAGGCCGATAACGTTTGATACCGACGCCGAAGTTCAGCCACCTGGAATCTATAATACATGAAACTTCATCGCTTCATATCCGGGTTTGTTCAAAAAGCATCGCCGAAGTTTTTTGGAAGATTGGCCTGTTTTTTTTGCCATTATTTGTAGAACATACAATTATAACCAGATCAGTATTTAAATAGTAAAGGTAGCGTCGTTGGATTAAGGGTTCAAAAAGCGTCCACCTATATTTTATCTGATACGTGTTGAATTAACAATTATAGATTATTGATAAAAAGATCAGTGTACAATACTATGGTGCGCTGATCAAATAAAAGTTATGCATATTTTCAAAACAGAACAACAGGTTATTGTAAAGCACGGCGGTGAGTTCTTTAGTTCGTCGCAGTGGAGCTGGGATACTTTCATCAACAGGAAAGGGCTCCATCAACAGGTATTGAATGATCTGAGAACGGCAGAAGCCGACGGTTCATTGGAAGAGAACATCCAAACATTAAAAGCACCAGTAGGCCATCAGGAAATATGGGCCTCTGGTGTTACTTACCTCCGTAGCCGCGAAGCACGGATGGAGGAGTCGAAAGATGCCGGTGGCGGCGATTTCTACGCTAAGGTATATGATGCCTTAAGGCCCGAATTATTTTTCAAATCATCAGCACACCGGGCGGTTGGCCATGGTGGAAATGTGAGGATCAGGAACGACTCGGGTTGGAATGTTCCCGAGCCGGAGCTTACTTTATTTATTTGCAGCGCAGGGACAATTGAAGGCTATACCGTTGGAAACGATATGTCATCGAGGGATATAGAAGGCGAAAACCCGCTTTACCTGCCGCAAGCCAAATGTTATGATGGCGCTGCAGCGCTTGGCCCGTGTTTGTACGTTCCGCAAGGGCCAATTGACCCACGAACGGTAATTAGTATTGAGATATCAAGGCGCGGTAAGATCATGTTTTCAGATGAGATATCGATCGACAGGATGAAAAGATCGCACAGCGAACTTGCTGAATATCTTTTCAGGGAGATGTCGTTCCCTTTTGGGGCATACCTGATGACAGGTACCGGAATTGTCCCCCCCGATAGTTTTACGTTGAGTTACGGTGACGTTATCGCCATTTCTATCGCCGGTATAGGCACATTGATCAACGAAGTAGCTGTGCAATGATGGAAGCAATTGAAGGAAAACAGATAATAGGGGGGGTGTTATCAGCAGCGGGCACCGAAAGTTTTCCTGCGATCGACCGTAATAACGGACAATTGCTCCCCTTTGTATTTTACAAGGCCACAGCGGAGGAAGTTGACCTTGCAGTAGACGCGGCTATCAGCGCATTCGCGGTGAGCAGAAATAAAAGCGGCGCAGAAAAAGCAAATTTTCTGGACGCATTGATCAGCGAGATCAACGCAATTAGTGAAGAACTGGTGCTAATGGCCTGCCAGGAAACTGCTTTGCCCGAAGCAAGGATACGGGGAGAAAAAGACAGGACCATCAACCAGATCAGACTTTTTTCGACAATTTTAAAAGAAGGGCATTGGGTTTATGCAAGGATCGAAACTGGTGACCCTTTGCGTTTGCCGGTGCCCAAGCCTGATACCCGGTCGATGCAACGGCCCCTTGGCCCGGTTGCCGTGTTCGGGGCAAGTAATTTTCCGCTGGCATTTTCAGTTGCCGGCGGCGATACCATATCGGCGCTGGCGGCAGGCTGCCCGGTGATATTTAAGGCCCATCCCGCACACCCCGCCACCTGTGAATTGGTTGGCAAGGCTATTGCCAGGGCTATCGGGCATTCCGGTATGCCGCC
>JANYAB010000502.1 GCA_025355225.1 Bacteroidota bacterium | reverse complement strand
ACAATTGGTTATACCCGAAAATTAAAATGTCATGGCTCAAAACATCAGCAAAACAGCTTCGCCACTATTAGTAATTATTGCATTTGCAACGGTCTATATCGTTTGGGGTTCCACCTATTTTTTTATACGGATGGCCATCAGCGGTTTCCCGCCGTTATTAATGGGCTCCCTGCGTTTTTTTATTGCCGGTATGCTGATGATGGTTTGGTGTATTATAAAAGGTGAGCGCATATTTATAAAGGATAGCATTATCACCTCGGCTATTGTGGGCGCCCTGCTGCTGGTTGGCGGTAATGGCGCTGTAATATGGGCCGAGCAGACTTTGCCAAGCGCAATGGTCGCCATATTGGTATCGTCGGCACCGATCTGGTTTGTACTGCTCGATAAACAAAACTGGGCTATCAACTTAAAAAACAGGTCGACTGTTTTGGGGCTCATCGTTGGTTTTGCCGGGGTAATACTTTTGTTTGGTGAGCAAATTAGTACACTGCTTGCAGGCAGTTCCGTCCATTCAAAACTGCCCTGGATGCTGCTGCTGATCGCGGGGTCAATATCATGGTCATCGGGATCTCTTTATTCGAAGCATAAACCTTCTGAAGGTTCGGCTGCAGTAAATGTAGCCTGGCAAATGATCATTGCCGGACTGGTGTTTTTACCCGGCAGCTTGCTCAATCATGAGTTTACCCACCTGCAATGGCAGCAGATCCCATTAAATGCCTGGCTTGCTTTGGGCTACCTTATTGTGTTTGGATCAATAACTGCTTTTAGCGCCTATGTATGGCTGCTGCAGGTGAGGCCCGCAACGCAGGTGAGCACCTACGCTTATGTAAACCCGGTTATTGCCCTTGTACTGGGTGTGTTGTTTGCGCACGAGCATATTTCCCTCTTTCAAATCACCGGATTACTAATCATATTGGGCAGCGTGTTGCTTATCAACCTGTCTAAATACCGCAACGAAAAGCTGGCAAAGCAATTGAATAACGAGGCTTCCGTAAGGTTGGAAAGGCAGGGCACGGTGGTTGCACATAACGCATCGTTGCAGGACTGTTCCGATTAACCCCGTTCAAATTTTAAGCAAAAATTAAATAATTTACTCTTAAGTGTGTCTTTGTATTTGTTGGTTAATAATTTGCTAATTATTTACATAATGGTTAACTTTATAGGTGCTTTATCGTATAAAGACATTTATGCCAATTAGCCGTTGCCAACTTATTCATTTTTTTGCCATACAAATATGCCGCTAAAATCATTTAAGATACCACTCTGGTATTTAACTGCAGGAATTATTTGGGCGGTAATAAACGATCATTTAATTACCGTTCTTACTAAAGGGCTTAATCCGAATTTGCAGGATATGGTGAGGAGCCTGAATGATTCCACTTTTGTTTGTGTTGTGGCCGTAGTGCTATACTTCGCCATAAAAAAGCAACAGATTAAATTACTGGTTTCGGAAGAGCAGTACCGGGAACTTTTTGAATCAAACCCAAATCCAATGTGGATATTTAATTCAGAGGATCTGCGATTTGTAAAAGTTAACAATGCCGCTGTAGAACTATATGGTTATAGTGAGGATGAGTTTTTGAAAATGACCATAAAAGATATTCGCCCCAAAAGTGAGCAGGGAAAATTGGTGGATTTTATGAAAACCCTCAGTGATAGGACCCGACGGGCCGAGAGCAGGAAACATATGAACAAAAATGGAGATGTTTTATTTGTTTCCGTCGTATCATTTGGTGTTCGTTTTAATAATAAGCCCTGCTATTTGACAATGGCGACCAACAATACCGAGGTAGTTTTAAAGGAGCAAAAAATAGTAAACCAGGGCAATGTCCTAAATGAAATTGCATGGTCAAACTCGCACGAAGTAAGGCGCCCGCTCTGTTCAATAATAAGCCTGATAGATTTGTTAAAAAATGCCAGTAACGAAGCGGACAGACAAGAATGTATCCAACTCCTTGAAAAATGTTCCACAGAATTGGACGATGTGCTAAGGCAAACCAATAAAAAGGTGGAAACACTTTAATTACCGGCTTAATTGGGTTAAACGTAATCATCCAATAGTTAAAAATTTATTAATTTCTATCGAAACATTTTCAATATCAAACAGTTAATTAAATACAATGGTTAACTAAACTGATTTATTACAATCCTTCCTACTCCACAGTTCCTAACCGAACAATATAGTATCCTGGTAAAACCACTTCAGAAAATTTAGCCCTGCTTTTTTTTAATAGTATCAATACTTTTCTATGCATTCACCTCTAAAAGTAAAGGCGGTCGTAATTGCCGGCTCAGCAAGCATATTAACAGGTACGCTGGCAGTAATAGGCTGGATATTTCATATCACAGTTTTTGAAACCGTTATACAAAATGCGGCCTCTATGAAATTTAACTCTGCCCTGGGCTTTATTTTGTTGGGGGCCGCTTTATTGCTTACGCAATTTCAAACAACAAAACGTTATACGGTGTTATTTCTCGTACTATCATGCCTTGTAGTGGTTATCGGCTCCATAACTCTGTTACAGGACCTATTTCATTTTAATTCCGGATTCGATCAACTGTTTGTTAGCGACACGGTTTCAATCACCAAAAAATCACTCTACCCGGGCCGTATGTCGTCAAACACAGCTGTTTGCTTTGTTTTTTTGGGTCTGGCATTCCTGGGGTTCAGCACCAAAAAAAGTTTTACACATGTAATTTCCCAATACCTGCTCAATTTGGTTACTGCCATTTCTGCCATCGCCGTAATTGGTTATTTGTATGGGTTATCCATATTTTATGATCTCAACTATATTGGTTCTATGGCTGTTTACAGCGCCCTCCTGTTTTTCTTCCTTTCACTAACT
>JANYAB010000498.1 GCA_025355225.1 Bacteroidota bacterium | reverse complement strand
ATGGACCGGACCCGCGCAGCGTGCCAGAGCTAATAACGTTGATGGGTTCACTGATGCTGGTATTCGCGTACAGCGTGCCGCCCGCGACGTTGAAGTTGCCGGTGAAAGTAGGGCTGGTACTGATGTTGATGTCGCCGACCCCGTCAACGTTCACGTCTCCGGTCCCGATAATATTACCGGAGACCAACGTGCTGCCGGCACCGCTGAAATCGACGTTATATCCGTTGAGGTTGACACCCACCGGCAAGTTCAACACGGCGCTTGCGGGATCGCTGGTGATCACCAGTGGCTTGCGGGCTATGATCTGCGCGGAAAATATGTTGGCCCCGCTGTTGTTGACGCCGGCGAGCAGGTTGAATGGGCCGCCGCCCAGGTCGTAGCCGGTTCCGCTCACGTTGATCAGGTTGAGTGCCAGCGTCGTCGATAAGTCGTTAGTCCCCGTGGTCTGGGCGACTCCGGGCGGAAACGTCAGGTCGTTGGCGTTAGCGGGGACTACGCCTCCGACCCAGTTCGCGCCAAGGCTGAACGCCTGACCAGGCCCCTTAAAAATCTCTTCTGGCGCTGACACAATATGCAGATTGGCATTCGCGGGTTTGCCGGAACCCCCACCATAGGTGGGCGTGCCCGTTGTGTTCACACAGGGGTCGGTACCCGTAGCTTGCACTCTAAAGGTGACAGTGCACGTCACGCCCGCAGGAAGGTCGCCGACCAGCAGAAGGCTATTGAATATGGTGTACGACCCGAAATTACCCGGGCAACCCGGACCAAGTACATCACTGTCCACCACATGGAGGCACATTGGCAGCGAATCGGTTAAGCGGAAGTCGCTAAGACTCACGGCGTTTGGGTTCGTTATCCTAAATGTGAGATCGACCTGTTGGCCTTTGAGTACCTCAGCCGGCGTAAAGAACTTGTCGACAACCGGCGGTAGAGGAAGCGACACCGGGTAACCGACAAGCGCCTCAAAAAAATCGTCCGCACCCGCGTTGACCGAAGGCAGCGCGCTACCTTCGGTTGATCCAGACGTAATACCCTGGGTTGCCACGGTGGTGGGCGGATTGCCGTCGGATGAGCCAACGGCAGCCGCATCGCCCGTCGCAGGGTCGTGCGCCACGGCGGTGAAAATCGCGTTCGTCGTAGCGCTACCGCCAGTAACGCGCGTGGCCGAGGCCAGGGCTAGCGGATTGGTCGTGTATTGCAGCAGGAACGCTCCCGTGGTGGCCGCGCAGGCACTGCCACAGTCCAAGCCTGTCACTGGATTGATCGACGGGGTATTGCCCAGTGAGTTCGCATTCGGGTAGGACTGAATCTGGCCTACCACATACAAGGCCTGGCGTGCCTCATCCAGATTGACCGCGTAGCCGTAGTCCTGGGTACCGTCCGTCGCTCCGTACCAGGTAAATTCTTTCAGCACGGTACCCGAATCATCGAGATGGCCGATATAAGTCTTGGTGTAGCCGTTGGTATTTTGTGCCGGCGTGGTGGGGGGCAAATCCGTGCCGCTTGAGTAAGCAGTAAAGTAGACTTGATGGCCCCCATCGACCGCGATGCCAAGGGCCTCTTCATAACCGTTGCTGCTGCCGATTTCGGTCGCATACACGAGTCCCGTACCCGCAGGATTGAGTTCGGCGATCCAGATCGCGCCGGGGCGGCCGAAGGTGTGCGGAACCACGCCGTTGAAGCTGGTCGATCCGGTGCCACCGGCGATATAGGCATCGCCCTCATTGTCCACTGCGATGGCACGCACTTCGTCATTACCTGTGCCGCCGAGATAGGTTCCATAGCCGAGGCTGCCGGTCGGACCCATCTTAACCACGAACCCGTCGCCGCCACCGGCGTAGGTGGGCTGGAATGCGCCCACGCTGACCGGGAGAGTGCTGCCATACGTGAACCCGCCAACGTAGGCGTTGCCCGCCCCATCCACAGCGATCCCGTAGCCGATGGTGCTCCCCTCCCCGATATTTTGGCCACCCAGATACGTGGAGTAGTTCAAGCCGTTTCCAGCGGCGTTCAAGGAGGTGACGAAGCCGTTATCGGGCGCCACCCTGGTCGGCTGCACCGCGTTCAGGACTGGAAAGTTGGTGGAGACAGTATGCCCGGTGATATAGGCGTTGCCGGAGCTGTCGACGCCGATCGCATTGGCCCAGTCTGCGCTATTGCCCCCGATCAGGGTGGAATAGATCAAGGATGTGCCGTTGGCGCTAATTTTCGTAATGAAGGCATCCTGGCCGAAGTGAGTCGTTTGGTACGCCCCGACCGTGGTCGGAAAACCAGGGGAGTTGGTAAAGCCGGTGACGTAGCTGTTGCCGTTGGCATCGACCGCGACGCCA
>JANYAB010000474.1 GCA_025355225.1 Bacteroidota bacterium | reverse complement strand
CGCACCGGTTGCGCTATATACGGTTCAGTGCTTAATGTTATGCCAGCATTTATGGCAGCCTGCAATCCGCCATTCAGTACCTGTACCTTTTCCTGGCCGATGGCTTTTAGCATCCACCATAGTCGCGCGCCGCCAAAGGCTGCGGCTTTATCATCATAAACAACCACATGGCTATCGGGTGTTATTCCAAGCCTGCCCAAAAGACGGGCAAAATCTTGTAAAGGAGGTAAAGGGTGACGGCCGCCAAATGCAGCATTTTCGGGTTTAATGGCAAGGTCAGTGTCGAGGTCGACGTATTGGGCAGTTGCCAGGTGGCCTGCGAGGTAACGTTGATAAGTATCGACTCCGGCGCGGGAATCGATAATTACAAAAGGACCGGCGGCCGATCTTAGTTCATCTATTTCAATTAGTGGCGACATATTAAATGCATTTATACCCCAAAGATATAAATGAAGCGCCAAATACAAATCTTTCGGCAGCTTAGTTTACTGCACGATCTTATTGGCGCAATACGAGCTGGCAAAAGCTTCCGGCTTCGCCTTAAACACAAAGCCCATGCTTAAAATGTAGCCCATGGCCTCATGCAGGGCCTGGTTCGATTTAAACATAGGGTTGGTGTTGATATCGGCATGTACCTCCAGGTCAACATCATACAGGTCGAGCAGATCGCATAGCTTATAGGCAATGTCAATAGACTTCTGCACTTCCGACAGCATACGTTCCTTTATGCTCATCTTCTGAGATGTTCTTTCCTGGTGGATGAACATAAAGCCACCCCTTTTCTCGCGCAGAAAAACAATCACCGTAGCAAAATCGGTGACATTGCCTTTTACTTGTGAGTCGGTGCCGATGCAAACTTTGAGCTTGTTGCCAAGCAGTGTTTCCCGTTCGATAGCTTTTTCAACTTCTTCGAGGATTGGCGATTGAATGATCTCGCCGCTAAATTTTCTCCAGGCCATATAAATTATTTTAGGTTAATTTTTTCTGACCTTTCTTTACAGGTCTATAAAAGTAAGCGATAAGCTTGCATATAAACGTTAAGATATAATGATTTATTTGTTAACACGTTTCTAATTATCAACAGGTTACCTTAATATAGCAATAAATTAAGGCTTTCTGTTTTACCAGATAATGCAAGTTAGCGCATTAAAAGGAATTAATAGGCAACTTGTGTTTATAAAAATATGTAATTTACCAATAGTGAACTAAAACAGTCCTTATTTTGCAAATAATATTTATTAGTAATGTTATTTAGTAATATATTTATCAAAATTGAAAAATCATATGAAATTAACTCAGCTGATGTGGCTCGCTGTTCCTGTTATAATGATAGCTGCATGCAAGCAAAAATCCGGGGAATCGTCGTCCGATGTTCCCAAACGCACCGTCTTTTTTGATAAGAGTGGCATGGACACGATGGTAAAGCCCGGTGAAAACTTCTTTTTATATGCCAATGGTACCTGGTTAAAGCGGACAAAAATACCTGCATCGGAAACCGGCTGGGGCACATTTTATATTTTGCGGGATAGTAATGAAAACAAAATTCACACTATTTTAAACGAAGCCGCTGCACACGATGATACAGCAGGCAGTATTGGACAAAAGGTTGGCGACCTGTTCAAAAGCGGCATGGACACAACAACTATCGAAAAATTAGGATACGGCCCTGTTAAACCACAGCTTGCAAAAATAAGCGCAGTAAAGGATTATAAGGATCTTGTTAAGTTAGCTGCCGATGGCTATAAAACCGGAGATGGCTTCTTGTTCGGGTTTTATGTCTGGACTGATGACAAGAACAGCACAAAGAACATGGCACATTTTAACCAGGCCGAACTGGGACTGCCAAACCGTGATTATTATTTTAAAACAGATTCGGCATCAAAAAAAATACGTGCGGAGTATGTTAAATATATTGCAAAACTTTTTGTACTTACAGGGAATGATGCAGCCACAGCGGCAAAGAAGGCCGATGGTGTTCTAAAACTGGAAACAACCATAGCGCAGTCGCACCTTACGCCGGTTGAGCTTCGCGACCCCGTAAAGAACTACAATAAATTTGCTGTGAAGGATTTCCAGAAACAAATACCTGACATTGACCTTGCTGATGTATTTCAACGCATGGATTTAAAAACGGATACTATTCTGGTAGGGCAGCCGGCCTACTATAAAGCTCTTGATCAGCTTTTAAAAACCCAGCCAATTGATGTTTGGAAAGATAAGGCAACTTTTAACGAGTTAAATGGAGCTGCAGAATCATTAAGTAAAAGTTTTAGGGATGCGTATTTTGATTTCTTCAGCAAAGCGCTCTATGGTCAAAAAGTGGAACGGGATCGCTGGAAGCTAATGGCAGAAAATGTTGACGGTGGCCTCGGCGAGTTGCTCGGCCAATTATATGTGCAAAGATATTTCCCACCCGATGCCAAGAAGCGTATGCTCGAACTGGTAAACAATCTGCAAATTGTTTATCGCGAACGCATACAAAAGCTCGACTGGATGAGTGACGCCACCAAAAAATTGGCGCTTGCCAAGCTGGATGCCTTTACCAAAAAGATAGGCTACCCCGATAAATGGAAAAAATATGACGATGTTACGATCAGTAAGGATGCTTATTATGCGAATCAACAATCCATCGCGAAGCACAATTACAATGAAATGTTGAAAAAAATAGGTAAGCCGGTCGACCGGTCTGAATGGGGTATGACCCCTCCGACCATTGATGCCTACAGCAATCCTACTTTTAACGAGATCGTTTTCCCTGCCGGTATATTACAGTTCCCTTTCTTTGACCTGAATGCCGATGATGCCATTAACTATGGGGCCATTGGTTTGGTTATAGGGCACGAAATGACCCATTGTTTTGACGACCAGGGACGCCAGTACGACAAGAACGGCAACCTGAACGATTGGTGGACCAAGGAAGACGCAACCAAATTTAAAGGCAAAGTGCAGGTCGTGATCGATCAGTATAATAAGTACACCGTTTTAAATGATGTGCATTTAAACGGCTCGCTTACACAAGGAGAAAACCTTGCCGACGTGGGCGGGCTTTCGATTGCCTACCAGGCATTTAAAAATACCCCGGAAGGGAAAAGTGATACCAAAATTGATGGATTAACCCCAGATCAGCGGTTCTTCCTTGCAGCGGCGCAAATATGGCGCAACAAATCAACCGACGAATCGATACGCGCAAGTATCAGCAATAATCCGCATTCACCCCCAATGTACAGGGTAAACGGACCGGTATCAAATATGGAAGCGTTTTACAAGGCTTTTGATGTTAAGCCAGGAGATAAAATGTACAGAGCGGAAAAGGATAGGGTGAAGGTTTGGTAGGGATTTAGAATCAAGAGTCAAGATACGAGAACTAAGATACAACAACCGGATGGAGACTTAGACTTCCGAAGTCTTTAAAACTTCGGAAGTCCTAATTGTCTACACGGTCAATTTCTTATACCTAATCCTCTTCGGTGCTACATCCCCCAAACGCTTTTTCCTATTTTCTTCATAATCCGAATAATTCCCCTCAAAAAAGTAAACCTGCGAGTTGCCCTCGAAGGCTAATATGTGCGTACATATCCTGTCCAGGAACCAGCGGTCGTGGCTAATAACTACCGCGCAGCCACCAAAGTTTTCCAGGGCTTCTTCTAGCGCTCGGAGTGTGTTCACATCAATATCATTGGTCGGCTCATCCAGCAGTAGCACGTTC
>JANYAB010000447.1 GCA_025355225.1 Bacteroidota bacterium | reverse complement strand
AATTCGTTTTCAAGTTTCGTACAGTAGTGTAATTCAAGCCTTTTTAAATTTCCAAACTTGCCAACGCCTTGAAGGTCTTTTAGATTTGCCCAGTTGAGTTCTAAATAGGATAGCTTATGGGAACTGGGTAGGTTGTCAAATGAACTTTCCTTATGTTTTAAATGCCAAAGAATAGCATACTCAACATTTTTAAAATTATCGTCTATTTTCGACTTCTTCTTAAAGTCTTGATTAAGATAACTACCTTCTTTAATTTGTTCAAACCAAATCGTGTTATATCGCCAATCCATGGTTTAAATGTACCGCTTTTAGTTGTAATTCGATGGCAGATTTAAGCGGCCTAAAACATAATTGAACCATTTTCAATTAAGGTCTAAAACCGCCAATCTCTTTAAATCGTAAAAGAAATGGTTTGTTATAATTAAAGTCTGCACCACAACAAAAGTCTCGTAGATCATTCTGAGGGCTTTTTTGTTTGTATAGGTACAATTAAATAGTTTAAATAGGTTATTTGAATTTGTACCCTGGTTTAACTTTAACACCTCCCTGATCTGCAATTTTCGCTTTATTTCGACTGTACTAAATCAGTTTTGCTACCTATCGGTTTGATTTATACGTTTGTTTCCGATACAGCGCCGGTGTCAGGATACATTTCTCTGTTCCTTTATAAAAACGCACATAATAGACTTTTATAAAAAAATATTTATATTGGCTGTAACTTATCCTACAATCACATTCATTTAATCCCATTTTATGAGACGAATACTCACCTTTTCAATTGCCTTTTTTGTTGCAATATCTATTTTATCCAGCTGTAAAAAAAACTCAGATGCCGTCAACCCAAATTCTTCAGCTGTATCTGAAAATACCCTTCACGGATTGGGCCTGAATCCCATGGAACCAATTGACTGGGCAAATGTTCCTACTTTCTCCACCGACCTTTTTAGCAATAAGTTGCAGCCCGATGGATTAACATATAACGGCACTCCCTACACTTCTTATTTGCTGGTTACCCCACAAATAAGAGACCAGGGGCAACTAGGTTCCTGTACCGGTTTTTGTGGAGCTGAAACTGACGAAATCCTCTATTATTATAAAAATAATTCCGCACCGGTAATCGCCAATTTCACAACTGCTAACGGTGTTATTCTCGCTACGCAGAATGAAATTCCAAATACTTCAGACGAGTCTTATTACGGTTCAGGTAATACTATAGCCGGAGCGCTCAGCCCGCTGTTCTTATATTTTGTAGAACGTGTGGTTATTAATAAAGGTTCAATTGGTTCAGACCCTGGCGCCAACATGGTAAACATAGGTGAGACACTGCAGGGATTGTCTAACAACAACGGCACAGGTACTGGTTTAATATACAATGGTTATACTTTTGACGGTATATCCAATGAGGCTAATTACAAATACCCGTTTGTGTTGGGCACCGGCGGTTATAACGTTGCCTCAGCATCCACCGCTCCGTTTACAACTTATCCGTACAATTATTATAGCTATGGTTCCAAAACCATACCGGTAGCTCCAAACAATTACCCAATTGGCAAACAAAACGGAAGCACCAATAGCAGCGGTACCACAACTACAGGCTACTTTGTTATTAATGATACCAAAGCAGCTCTTGTTGCTGATGTTAAAACTGCGCTCTTGAACAATAAACCCGTAATGATGGGCTTTAACGTTTATGATAAACGCACTTCTTACCCTTACTTTGAAAGTTTGAATACTACAAATTACACTTATAACCCGCTCAATTCGAGCGGATCGCTTGCTTCTGGCGTACGGTTACTGGGCGGTCACGCGGTGCCTATTGTCGGTTTTATCAATGATAATTCTCAGCCGGGCGGGGGCGTTTTTATCTGTCAAAACTCGTGGGGTACACCATGGGGGTATCATGGCTATTTTTATCTGCCCTATTCAGTAATTCAAAACACCCAGGTCGTTCCGTCAGGAAGCTTGTTTGTAGCCATACCTTAAAAAATAAAACCTTTTAAAAAAGAAAGCTTCGGGATAATATCCCAAAGCTTTCTTTTTTTTATCGCTGTAACCGCTTCCTTTTGTTTTATGGTAAGCCTTCAAGTTAAAGCGGAACCAGACCGAAATCAGAAAGGAGATGGTTCGACATTTGCGTAGCAGCCACCGCGGGAAGCCTTCAGATTAATTTCTGAGGGCTTTTACTTCTACAGCCCGAATAGTCCCAACATGCCTAAAATGATAGTTTTCTAGTTTGGTTAACAATAAATTGACTGTATTCCGTTGAGTTATTCATTATAGGCTATGAACCTCTTTTGCCTTTTTCCAGTTTTGTTTCAAGATTGGCCTACTCATACTTGTCTCGCCATTTGTTTGTTCACCGGAAAAGTGGCAAAATTTTTCGGGATAGTTAGTATCGCTGTATCTACTCCAAGATTTAAAAGCTTCGTTGCTCATTGGCTTTTCAACGTTGAAAGGAATTTCCGCCCTTGTTCGAATACAATATCCCATCTGTCTGGCGGGAACCTTTCTTAGTTCGACTTTAGGAATGACTGGTTCATTAGAACTTCTTTGGGTTTCTTTAGGAGCTTCAATATAAGCAAAGTCGGTAGCATTAAATAAAATTGATTGAATATCCTTCCATGCTTCATCATAAACTTGCCGGTCTGCCTCATTTTCTTTGTCAATTAAAATTCCCATTTCTTTATTGTTGACTTGAGAAAACTCATATAAATTCATGGATGTAATAATCATTTTCCTTTCATTAAGATAACATTTTGCATGTAGGTTTTTGGAAAAGAATAATTTCACATACTTAAGGCTAAGTAAGTAGTTCATTTCTGTTGGATTAAGCTCTTGCTTACCGAAAATGATTCTCACTTCAATTTTTCCTCTTTCCTTGTCGTTAAGACGTTCTCTTATGGTATCTGAAAGTTTAAGATAGGGGCTGATGATATAAAGTCTTTCTTGTGCTTCACAAATGAGATCTTCGAGACATGCGGAAATCCCAGATGTTTTTAAATATTTTGGCATAAGGCCTAAACTACAAAATATTTAATGAGTACTAACCCCAACTTATTTATTTAAGGCTAATAAGCCATAAAAACACAAAAAGCCTTCAGATTAATTTCTGAGGGCTTTTTGTTTACTACAATATGTTTATAGTTTCACAAAGGTCAATTGACCCACTAGGCTATTATTACTGTTATTAATTACCTGGATAACGTAAGCGCCTGGCGTCAGGTTGCTTACATTGGCTTGCCAGTTAGGCGATGAAGACGTTGCAGTTTTTATAACAACACCGCTTTTGGTGATTATTTTAATACCATATATAATCGCTGTAGTATTTTGGGTTGCAGCTAAATTATGCTCTGTACTTGCATAGGTCGGCAATTCCGAACCGTTAGGAGGAGTTATCACTAAATTTAACGTACTGCTAACCGGGTTTGGATATACGCTGATATTACTATTGCTCCTGTTGCTTGTATTTTCGTACTTAAGGTTAATTATCTTTGAATAGCTTATAACGCCATTCAGATCCTGGAGTTCTAAACGATAACTGTCGGTACCTGTAACCGGATCTTTATCCAAGAAGCTGTAGGTTCCCAGCCCGCTGGAAACGACGCTATTCAACACATTGAAAGTGGTTCCGCCATTAGTGCTTCTTTCAACTGTAAAATAAGTGTAATTCTGTTCGTTTGCTGTTGTCCAAACTATTTGTGCCCCGGATAGTGTTTTTGTTGCATTAAATCGCAATAGGCGCAGCGCTAATGCGGGATTTTGACGGATAACCAGGCTAAAACGGCCTGAACCATATGTTGCCGGATTGCTCAGGGCAATGTTAAAACTATAGGTGCGGTTATGCCTCAAATCCAGCGAATCTTTTTTGTAAGCATCCATTAACCATATATCATAAAGTTGGGGGATCTTCTCTAAAGCAGTCAGATTTAATGTATAAACGCCATCAGCATATGCGCCTACTTTTAAAGGAATAGTTTGCCCCTGGTGCAATAAAGGACGCGTGTTAATTGCAAGAAGAACGTTATCGCTGGATAAACTTGCCAAACTTACTTTGCCGTTTCCTTGTCTGTAAGGGGCATCTTCAGCTATGTTAAAGCTGGTTTTGGCTTTGTCATTAAAGCTTATCAGCATATCATCTGTATTAACGGAATCCAGCGCCAATTGCAGGCGAAGGAACTGATTATTGACTATCTGGTTGACGGGTTTTCCCATCATTAGGCTCAGTCCTGCATTTTGAGTAGCTACCTTTGCCGTTTCGTTAAAGATCAACTGCGCTGATGCATTCGAAGCCAATACGAAAAAACCCTGCCCGCTCACAATGGTCCTGGTGCCACTGTTTGTGAATAAGCCACCTTTTTGATAGGTATCATAATTCTGAGTTTTCGGGTTAAGTTCGTATACAGTAGACGATACATTAGGGGCATAGATACCAGTGGTTGAAGTAGTGGTATTGTATTGTTCCCAGTCAATGGAGCTGGGATATGGATTTCCTGCTAAATTAAAACCCTCTATTAAGATTGAGCCTGATATAGTTGTAAATCCTAAATTTGCGGAGGTCGGTGTGTACCAATCGTACATCGTTATTTGCCCCTGATTTAATGTTCCTGATGCCGTTAATGTAGTAGCTGTTGGCACATAAGTAGTAAGTGATTCCGTGGCAACGGTTTGACCTACTGCATTCCTATCGCCCCTGAAAAAGAAAAGGTACCCATTACCTACCAGGATATTAAAAGCGTTTGCTCCATCGTTATCGATTAAATAATTATAATTGGGCGTTGTGCCGAAAGTGTTGATACCTCTGTAATTACCGCCTGTAAACGAGAAGTTCACTGGAGCCAGGTTTTCGCGATATAAAAATATCGTGGGATTGCCTGTTACGTCAAAGCCACCTGCTATGCCAGTTGTGCCTTTAACGAAACAGCTGTTCTTGACGTAGTTTACACTGTAAACATTGTTTGAACTTATTGTTGTACCGTAGACCGGCGAGCTAAGCAAGCGGTAACCTCTGTAGCCGGCCCCGCCGGTTATGTAGCGCTGTACGTTAACCGCCCCTGTAATTGAGCCGGTCGTCATCTGGCTGATTGTTGCAGAACCTGTAGCGTCTGATTGTAAAGTAACTAAATTGGCTGCTCCTGAATTAGTGATGGTTAACACTCCTGTGCTATTCATATTTACAAAGGCCCCCGGAACTATGTTTATAGCCCCAGTTCCCGTTCCGACAAAATTTTGTGTGGCAAGTGAAGTGACTTCAAGGATATTATTAACCGTGAATGTTCCCCCGGTTTGAACTGTAAAATTGCCTGCATTAGAACCAAATGTTACGTAATAGGCAGGGGTGTTCGCAGTTATTATAGGGCTAGGCTTAGGTAAATAAGCTACAACTCCTATACTGGCAAGATCAGTTACGGTGGGAACACTTTTGGTACTCCAGTTTTGTTTGTCAGTCCAGTCGCTGCTCATTTTCCCTGTCCAGAAATTATCAACTACGCAGGCTATACTTACCGTTGTTGTACTGCTGCCCGAGGCATTGGTGGCGGTAATGGTATAAACCTTTGCCGCTGATTTGGTTGTAGGCGTGCCGGAGAAGGTGCCAGTGCCACCTGCGCCGCCGGAAAAAGTAAGGCCGGTCGATGTTGTCAAAGTAGCGGGGGTTATCGTCCAACTTGTAGGAACTCCTCCAATATTTGTGGGAACCAAATTAGTTATCACTGAACCAATCGTAAAAACATTTATCGATGGAACGTAACTGATGTCGGGCGCCGCTAAATTGGGAGGACACGATAGCGTTATTATATTGGAAGTGCTGCTTCCGCCGGCATTATAGGCGGTAACGGTATAATTTGTAGCATTAAATGAAACTGTCGGCATTCCTGAAAAAGTACCTCCGTTATTGCTGAAGATTAAACTCGCCGGTAAAGGTGCACTTAAATGATACCCGCCTGTAGGTGGGTATTTGGTTACCGTGTTATTGGTAAAGTCGGATACATACAGGTTGCCTTTGCTATCAGTAACAAGGCCCTCCGGGTCATCAAGGCCTGCTATTGATGTTATAAGAGTGCCGACCGAATTGTATACCTTTACACTTCCGGTCGTATTTCCGACAGATGGGACTGCCGCTGAATCACCGACATAAATATTACCTGCGCCATCTAGCCAAATTGAATTGGGGTTAGTAAATCCGGTAATTAGGGTTGATACATAAGTTCCCGTGGAATTATATTTGACCACGTTTTTGTTGGTGTTATCCAATGCATAAAAATTACCAGCACCATCTACCGCAACAGCCACAGGGTTAACGGTATTTACACCATTGGTAGTAAAAGCAAGCGCTCCCAGGGTATTAAATTGAGATACCGTGTTATTGCCATTGTTATAACTGCCTTGCGCAACATAAAGATTATTTGAGAGATCTATTGCAATTCCGGTAGCGGTGTTTAAGCCCTGAATTATGGTTGATTGATATACACCGGTAGAACTATATTGATCCACATAAGCATTGCCATGATGATTGCCAAGGCCATTATTTGTTCTGTTGTAGTTTAAAACATAGCCATTTCCCGAGTTGTCGAAAACAATACCTGCAGGGTTTGATATGTTAACTGCGGTACCAAAAGTAGTCTGGTACACACCCAATGAATTGTATTCACTTATTGAATTATTGCCGTAATTAGTAACGTAGATATTGCCGTTGGGGTCAATTCCCATGCCATAGGGGTTATTTAAAGTAGCCCCGGTAAGCGGAACGCCGGTACCAAAAGCAAACGCTGCCACCGCCCCACCTGAATTGCTGAGTGTTGGGTTGGTAATGGTCGTGTTTATTGTATAAACGTTAATTGCCGGGGTGTACGTGATATTGGGAGCAGTCTGGGCATATAGGTTATTACCCAATAACGTTAAGCCAAATGCTAAGACAACCCCTAAAAAAATTCTGCCTGTTTTCATATTAACAAAAAAGTATATTTAGCAATAAGAGTGCTAAACCCTATCTGTTTTTATAGATATTGTGAATTTGTTTAAATTATTTTACGTTTTTTCCTTTAGGTGGCGCTATTTAATTAATGACTATATAAATAATCGTTTAAATTAAGCTCCCCATGTAGGCTTCTGCATTTCATAGCATGTTTTTCCTCAAAAGGCTGCGTTTAATTTGCCCAATTTGGGTAAGTTTTTACATTGAAAATGAAAGACTTGCCTGGATAGTTCGGGATATTTTTATATGGACAGCCTGCTTTTCTTTTTAGTGAAATTGTTTCCTGATCTTCAGCAATAATTTTTTAAAGGGATATGCTGAGTCGCAACAATAATTATGAATTACCACTTTTGAATGTTAAATTGGGACTTGAATATTAAGTCGCGACATAAAATATAACAAGTCCTTATATCGCAATATTTTAGATGATAAGAGACCTGATAAAGGTAATGCAAATAAGTATCCTCTTTTGTTATTGGCACATTGGTTCATTAATTGTATCTTCCGAAGAAACTTGTTACAGAATTCCTCATTACCGCCTATGGGAGCAGGCCTTTAATAGTAAATAGATTTCCCCATATCACGCTATTATGGCAGTTTATTTATTAAATGAACAAAACTTAGTAAACAATAATTAAGTATAAGTAATAAGCGTATTTAACTCAACTAACCGCATTTAAATTAATATGTTGTCAACAGAAAAGAAAATTAAGTGGGTCATTGAAGCCAAAAGCAGCTATTTCAATTTAAATTTTAAAGAATTATTATCTTATCACCACCTTTTATGGCGATTAGTAAGAAAAGAATTCCTGATCAACTACCAGCAAACCCTGTTGGGGCCGCTGTGGGTATTATTTCAACCCGTAATAACTACCATCACTTACGTATTTGTGTTCAACAATATAATAGGAGTTTCAATTGGGGGCAAATTACCGCCTGTTTTATTTTACTTCGCCGGGATCATACTCTGGAATTTTTTCAACGATAGCTTTTCGGCAGCATCTAAGATATTCCGTGATAATATCCACATATTCAGCAAAGTTTATTTCCCACGGCTTATCGTTCCTATCGCTTTAATAATCACACAATTTTTTCGTTTTCTTATTCAATTGGCTTTATTAGTTATCATTTTGGCCTATTTTATAATATTCAGGGGCTTTAGTGTTACGTTTACCTGGTACCTGCTTTCACTTCCGTTTGTTCTTCTGATCATTGGAATGATAAGCACGAGTATTGGCCTTTTGTTTTCTATCATAACTGCCAAGTATCGTGATCTAACTAACTTTGTCGATATTTTAATACGGGTTTTACTTTTTATAACGCCCGTAATATATCCTTTGTCCACAGTTAAAGGGCATACACGCTGGATCGTTGAGCTTAATCCGTTGACTCCTTTATTTGAACTCTTCCGCCTTGGGTTATTGGGACAGGGAACCGTTTCCAGTTCTCAACTACTATATAGTATTATTTTTATGATCGTTTCATTATCAACCGCCGTATTATTATTCAATAAACAAGGTGGTAAACTTATTGATGTAATTTAACCCGGGTATGGCAGAAACAGTAATTGAGGTTCAAAATATTTCAAAAGTATATCGGTTAGGGCAAATAGGTTCCGGCTCGCTGAGACGGGATTTAAATACATGGTGGAAAACATCAATCATAAAAAAAGAAGACCCCTACCTGATGACGGAAGATACCTCGCATCTATCAAACCAGGATCTATGGGCCTTAAAAAACATCTCTTTTGATGTAAAGCAAGGCGATGCATTAGGTATTATTGGGAGCAACGGATCGGGGAAATCTACTTTACTTAAAATAATTTCAAGGATCGTTCAACCAACAACCGGCTCAGTTAGAGGCGTGGGTAAGGTAAGCAGTATCCTTGAAGTAGGTACCGGTTTTCATCCTGAGCTTACCGGGCGCGAAAATATATATATCAGCGGTTATACCTTAGGGATGACCAAAGCAGAGATTCAACGGAAATTTGACGAAATAGTCGATTTTTCAGGCATCGAAAAGTTTTTGGATACACCGATAAAAAGATATTCTTCGGGTATGTATGTCCGTTTGGCTTTTGCGGTAGTTGCGCACCTGGAACCCGATATATTAATTGTGGATGAAGTGCTGGCTGTAGGTGATGCTGATTTTCAGAAAAAGTGCCTTGGAAAAATGAGAGATGTTTCCCAAAAAGAAGGGCGGACAGTTCTTTTTGTCAGCCACTTTATGCAGGCAATAAATAATCTCTGTAATAAGGCGATATGGTTGAAGCACGGCCAGATAAAAGAAATAGGCGTATGTTCTACGGTTGTAAATAAATATCTCGCCAGCGTGCAGCAATTTAACCTTAAGCAAAGCTGGGACAATTTGCAGGAAGCCCCCGGTAACGACTTTATACGTTTTAAAAAAGTGGAGCTTGTTCCGCAAATTGAAAACCCGGACGAACCGCTTGATATCCGGGTACCATTAACAGTTAAATTTAAGTTTTGGAATTTAATTGATGATGTATCCCTTTCCATTGGACTGCATCTTTTTTCCTATGGCGGCGAATGTATTTTTGATAATCAATCCCCCTCGATGAATTTCGAAAAAGGGCTGATAGAAGGAGAATGCACAATCCCGGGTAATTTTTTAAACGATGGGTCTTATTTCATTTCCCTGGTTATTAACAGAGATACTTCCATTCAGCTATTTTATTTCGAAGAATGCATGGCTTTTGATTTGGAAGACTTTAGAGGCGACATAAAATGGTATGGTAAATGGATGGGAGCTGTACGCCCGCGGTTTCCATTTCGCATTGAGCAAACAACATTTACTTTAGAATAAAAACCATAAATAAATATTGTGTGAAAACCTTTCCTCCATATATTATCCATCACATTTACCTTAACAGCACGTTAACGGTGCCGAAACTGGATGTGAAAGAAAAAGGAAACTACCTGGTTTTTTGGTGGAAGGATATTGGGTTGGGACAGATTTTTATTGAGCCCGATAAACCCGTTTCAGAAAAAGAATATTGTGACCAATTAATAAATGCCATTAAACCCACAATAGAGTTTTATTCGAAAGATGAACCCATAGGGAACGAATGGGAATATTGGATAAGAAATAAAATGCCTGAAGAGTGGAATGGCTGGATGGAAATACTGCTCTCAAAATTTATTGATCTAAAAATACCTGTTAGTGTACCTGTATC
The DNA here is from genome assembly GCA_025355225.1 of Bacteroidota bacterium. Lineage (GTDB taxonomy): Bacteria > Bacteroidota > Bacteroidia > Sphingobacteriales > Sphingobacteriaceae > Mucilaginibacter. Next base: position 1,113 of record JANYAB010000447.1, on the reverse strand, counting down.
TGTTGTGATCTGCACGCGTAACAGGGCAGCCCATTTACAAAAATGCCTCACTGCACTAAAGGCGCTTACTTGCCTTCCCGAAGAAATAGTTGTAGTTGATAATGCCCCGGTTGATGATTCTACAAAAAATGTGGTAGAAAAATTTGATGGGGTTACATACGTTAAAGAGCCAAGGGCAGGCCTGGACAATGCCAGGAATACGGGTATTTTAAATTCGACATGCCCGATTATTGCCTTTACAGATGATGATGTTTGCGTTCAATCGCTTTGGGTATACCGGGTGTGGGAGACATTTCAAGATCCATCTGTAGGCGCAATGACGGGTTTAATAATTGCATCGGCCTTAGATACCAAGGCGCAGTTTATTTTTGAAAAATATTGGAGTTTTAATCGTGGTTATGTTGATAAAGTATACGATGACGTTTATTTTAAAGCAACGTTACCAACAGGGACGCCGGTTTGGGAAATAGGCGCCGGGGCCAATATGGCTTTCCGAAAATCGGTTTTTGAAAAAACGAGGTATTTTAATGAATTACTTGATGTAGGAGCAGCTGGATGTAATGGCGACTCGGAAATGTGGTTCAGAATACTTTCTAAAGGATTTGCCATTCACTACAATCCAAGAGCAATTACTTATCACGAACACCGTAAAGATATAAAGGGATTAAAAAAACAGATATTTTATTATATGCGCGGCTTTACAACAGCCGCTCTTATACAACAAGAACAGCATCCGGAATCCGGTTACATAAAACACAAGCTAAGAAAATTCCCGTTGTACTATCGGAACTTAATAATAAAATCATTTCCACGCTATAGTTTGCGATTGCGAACGTTGCGTGTCGAGATCATGGGCATATTATCGGGATTAAAATATTACAATAAAAATAGAGAAAGCAAGGGGTAAAGAGAATGGTAGACATCTTTTCTTGCCTTTTCCTCTCTTTTTCATACTATGATTTTGATCGAGAGGTGTGCTCTACAAGAAAAGTATCACACAAAACGGCAAACCAGGAAAACAGAAGCTATTTTTTGAATTATTATTGAAGATTGTGAGAGGAGTCAGAAGTGTTTATTTTCTCTATTTTACATTTTTTACACAAAAAGTCTCTT
>JANYAB010000295.1 GCA_025355225.1 Bacteroidota bacterium | reverse complement strand
AGCAATGATATTGGCCTGGAGATGAAACAAAACCGCACCATTACGCTGGAGCGCATAACCGACTACGACCACATCAATTTGGATGATTATGAATATGAAGGGCATGCCGGCCCATTATACATCGTGCTCCCAGCAGACTATAAAGGCAAAAAGGCTGATACTATTCTAAAATTCTTCCCGGGTTATAAAAACTTCAAAGAAACCCATCCCAGCAATAAATATATTTTGTATAGTTGTCTTGACCGTTGATTAAGCTGATTTCCATGATTTCGCTGATTTACCAAAGTGCCATACAGGAAATCATAAAAATCAAAATAATCAGCTTAATCAACGGTTCAGACGATTTTATAAATAAAGCTGTACCATTTGTTTCCAATACCGTGGCCTGTGGGCATATTTATCCCATATATGCAATTGATTAGGCAGACCTTTACTCCATAGCAGCTGACTAAATTCCTGATTGTTTAATAAAAAGGGGTCAGTTTCGCCAACCGCCAATATAATTTCAATTTTGCCGATGGCATTCAAAATAAGTTCATCAGTTATGTTGGCAACAAATTGCTGGGGCATATTAAAATAGATATCTTCATTAAAATAACCATCAAAAAGATCTCTGAAATCCTGTATCTGTTTAGTAAGATCATATCTCCCGCTCATACATACCACCTTTTTAAAAAGCAGCGGATATTTCATTGCTAAATTAACCGCATGATAGGCCCCCATACTGCATCCGGCAACTTCAAAATAATCCCCATCGTTTTTCTCATGCATTAAAGGAATTACCTCGTTCAGTATATATCGTTCATACTGTAAATGCCTGGCGATTCGTACCGAAGGACAAACATTTTGGTTGTAAAAGCTTTCAGCATCGATACTGTCTACACAAAAAAGCTGTAATTCTCCCTTATAAATTGGATCCTGCAGCGCATCAATTATTCCCCAGTTTTCGTAATCATAAAACCTGGCCATACGGGTAGGGAAAAACAACACCGCCCTTCCGCCGTGCCCAAATATTAAAAGCTCCATGTTGCGCTGCAACTTGCTGCTAAACCCTTGATGATATTCTCTGTTCATTTTGGCCTAGCCTTTCGAGGGGGAAAATTCCATATTGAATGTTACTTAAAAATAAAGAAATGGTTAATGATTGGTCATAATTCTACTAATAATAACCTCCTTCCATAACTGGTATCCTTTTTCACTCAAATGCAGTCCATCGCTTAAATAATACTCTTTTTTGGGTCGATTTGCCGTATCGAGCATTTTTTTAAATACATCAATAAATTGCCAGTTGTTATCGCGCTTAACAATTTCGCTTTCAATTAAATTATTGGTGTATTTATACTGATCCATTTTGGGCCAGCGGCTAATACTTGGTTTTAATGATACAAAGTAACAAGGCAGGTCGCCAAAGCGTTCATTTATTTTTACAACCAATTGCTGAAAAAAAATAAATACCTCTTCGGGATGCCTTCCATCTCCCAAATCGTTGTCGCCGGCGTATATAATTAATTTTTTAGGATGATAAGGCTCCATTATCCTTTCAAAGAACCAAACGCAGGCTGCAAGCGTTGAGCCTCCAAAACCCAGGTTAACTGGCTTTATACTGCTGAAATCATTGTAAAGACTTGTCCACATCCGTATGGATGAACTGCCGTAAAAAAGCGTTTCGGGTTCAAATCCTATTTTCAAACCATCTTTTTCAAGGCGCTTAACCTCATCTTCATACCAATACATGCAGTAATTTATAGATTATATGTTAATTTCATTAGCATTCCGTTTGCATTATTAGCGGAACTGCCTATATCTCAAACCTAAAAATTCTTACGGTAATCTGTATACAATATTTACAATTAATCCGGAGTTTAAACAAGAAAGCGTTTCCGCTGAAAATTGAGAAGTAAAATGCATGGAACGAAGCAATCCCGAACCGGCAGGCTTAGAATTTGAAAGCTGACCCACCAGCCGGAATTACTCCGTTCCCTGCATTACCCTTGATTTGTTATACCAATCTGCCGGTTTTCATGGCCTCCTGTAGGTTGTGCACCCTGAATTTGGGTTGATACACCCGGTTAGCGAGCCTTTTAACCCATCTGGACCGGTAGCCAAATACGATTTTGATCATATCCACCGCAGCTGAACCGGTTGGATGGCCGTATTTATACCAGCTGAATTTTGAGTTATCGATGCGGAAGGTGTCGGTAAACTCTGCAAGAAAAAGGTCTATCTCGATATCAAATATATCCAGGTCAAGGTCGATGCTGGTATCCATTGTCAACGCTGCCGGATCAACCTTTCTTATCTTGTATCGTTCACAATATCCGGCAATAAATTCTTTTAATTCGGGCAGTACTTCTTCCATTTTAAATGAATTTTATTTTGATCGCTCTGATTATAAGACACCCTTTATTTAAAACAGGTTGCACGAATAGCTGATTTATTTTCAAAAAAATATGCGGCCAATGCAGAATCGGATCCATCGTTAAAGCAAACATACTCTGAGTCAAAAGATTGTCTCAGGTTTTTATACTATCTCCTTTAATAATCAGGTTATAAATTATATTTCCTGTGTTTAGTGACAAAACTTATAATTGTATCGTAATTGTGAAGCAATGGATATAAAAGTGATCGCCTTTGATGCCGATGACACCCTATGGGTGAATGAGCCTTATTTCCAAAATACTGAAAAGAAGTTTTGCACATTGCTGGAGGAATTTCTGCCACAGCATACCCTGTCCCGCGAATTGCTGAAGACCGAGATCGACAACCTCGCCATTTATGGATATGGCATAAAAGGTTATATCCTTTCGATGATCGAGACCGCGTTAAAGGTGTCTGATAATACCATCAGCATAGAGGCTATTGAAAGGATAATCGGCTTTGGCAAAGAGCTGCTAAACGAACCCATTGAATTACTGGACAACGTTGAAGAAGTGCTTGCCGCCTTACAGCTACATTACCGTATTGTAGTCGCCACCAAAGGCGACCTGCTTGACCAGGAAACGAAGCTGAAAAAATCGGGCGTTAGCCATTACTTTCATCATATCGAGATCATGTCCGACAAAAAAGAAGAGGATTACCTTAAACTGATCAAACACCTGGATATTCGTCCGGATGAGTTTATGATGATTGGTAATTCGCTTAAATCGGATATTATACCTGTGATAAATATCGGAGGGCATGCTATCCACGTCCCCTACCACACCACCTGGGCACATGAGCAGGTGGAAACTACTTTAGATCATGCTAATTTCAGACATGTGGAAAGTTTAAAGGATGTTTTGGAGTTGTTAAGATAATTTCAGCAGGCACTGCAATTCTCAAACCACCTTTTCCAGTACCGCCAATTCTATTACATCCTTTGGAACGCCAAATCTTGTAGTTTCAGGAAACGGCACTACTTTTCCGGTAGGTTGGTAACCCCGCCGCCTGTACCAGTTGATCAACTCGTGCCGGGTGGTAATTACCGTCATAAATATGATCGGGCATTCCAATTGGCGGGCATATGCCTCTGCTGCATGCAGTAATTTACCGCCAATGCCTTTCGCCTGGAGTGTTGGAGATACTGTAAGCATACCCAAATAAAGCCGTTGATTACGCAGCTGCAAATAAACGCACCCGGTGATCTGATCATCGTCGTTAGTATATTTTAGTATCGTGGTATCCGGATCATTCAGATACTCGATCATGGTGAATTCGTCTATCCTGATCCCATCCAGCAAATGCGCCTCGCTTGTCCAGCCTTTTTGCGATGATTCGCCGCGGTAAGCGCTGTTAACTAAGCGCGTTAATTCGGCGGCATCGGAAACGGTGGCTTTATCTATAGGCATTTTTAACATCTAAAACTGCAAACCTAACTTTTTGCAGTTATCGGCACAAATGCCACAGGTATTTATTTTAGGGTCTTATAATGCTAAGCGTATTATCAAGGCTATTAGTTACTAAAATTTCATTTTTACCGTCACCGTCTATATCCGCGATAGTAACGCCATCCGGCTTTTGCCCAAAGTGCAAACTATAACTTGATGCCACAGTTTTTTTATTCATCAGGAAAATGGTGATACTGTCACTATTATAGTTGGCTACGGCAATATCATTAATACCATCGCCATTAATATCACCTATCGCTACGCGGCTGGGGCTTTTACCGGCAGTAAAAGGCGAACCTTGCAATGGAAAAAATCCGCCCGTACCGTCACCAATCAAGATGGTAAGGCCATCCCTGCCCGTATTATTTGAAGTTATGGTCGGCGAATTCACAATGACCAGGTCTGGCTTACCGTCGCCATTTATATCCCCTATCGCAACACCAAAAGGCGAGTCGCCACAGGCAAAGGGTGAACCCGTCGACTGATGAAACCCACCTTTTCCGTTTCCCAGCAGGATGGTGGTGTTATTCCCATCTAAATTAGTGGTAACAATATCCATATTCCCATCCATATTCAGATCCGCAGTTCTGATCCTTTGATAGGGATGTTTGCCAACTTGTATAAATGTACCCGGCGTATTAAAACCATGCCCGTTGTTACCAAATAGTATTTCAATACGGTCATTGCCCCAACTATCTGTGACCAGGTCAAGGTTACCATCTTTGTTAAAATCACCCGTTGCCACACCATGCGTATGCGGAAAAACTTCTACCGGGAAGGGCGAACCTTTTAACGGCTTAAATCCACCACTGCCGTCCCCTGCCAATACAGTAAGATATTTTTTTGTGTGATTGGCGAACACGAGGTCGGGTTTCCCGTCTTTATTAAAATCGGCAATCACTACATCATTTGGCGCATAGCCAGCATAGAACGGTGAGCCCTTGGCCTCAGTGAAAATCCCCTTACCCTTTCCCAGCAGGATGGTCACACTGCTATCGCCTCCGTTGGCAATTACAATATCCGGGATTTTGTCATTGTTCAAATCTGCAACTTCTACGCTGTTTGGTGTTTTACCAACCCTTATGGTGATCGTGTTTGCTTTACCGGAGGTTTTGCTTTCTGCATAAGCAATTATCAAAACACAAATAACCATAAAGGGAATGGCTATAATTAACTTTTTCATATTGAACTTATCTTGTTAAAATATAATGCAAGATTAGCTATCCATCACACACTTATAAAATAAAGTAGACCAAGACCTCAAATAATAGACGTAAATTCATCAATAGTTTTACGATGCATCGTTCATCTATTAAATTTGATGTTGGTCTATTCAAATAATCGTTTGTCTATTTTATACTGATCATTGCAGAAATCATTATACTGTCACTATGAATATCCAATGGCCGGCCACTAAAAAATTATTACACCTGCTATTCTGGGTAATAATCACCATGGTATTTTTGTTCGACAGACGCTACCTTATCCAGAAGGCCGGCCTGGGCTACTTTACCGAATGCACTATTGTGAGGCTCATACTCATCATTTCACTGTGCTACCTGCACATCTTTTACCTTATTCCACGCTATTTTTCCACCAGGCGGTATTTTCTTTATTTTGCTTTGCTGACAGTGTCGTTATGCGTTTATGTTACCTTACAAAGTCTGTATGATATTTACCTCTACGGCTTTGTTATAGGCGCCATATACTATCGTAATTTCTGGTATTCTTTCCCCTACAATTTTATCACCACAGCATGGTACCTGGCTATAACAGTAGCTTTTAAAACTAGCCTCGACTGGTACCAGCAACGCCTGGAACTCAATGGGTTACAGGATGAACTAAAACGGAATGCCTTAATACTGGAAAATGGTAATAATAATGGTGATTATGTTTTCCTGAAATCAGGTACAAAAAAATTAAAGACCCCTCTAAATTCAATACATTACATACAGGGATTAAAGGATTATTCTATCATTTATACCGATGAAGGAAAGATCATTGTAAAGGGGTCATTAAAATTTGCTGAAGAATTATTCCCTGCCAAACATTTCGTGCGTGTACATAAATCATATATGGTTGCCAATAACAAGATAAAACATGTTCAAGGCAATAAACTGGTACTGATCAATGAGGAGACGATACCGATAGGAAGAAGTTACCGGCATTTGTTGGGAGTTGGTTGATTAAGTTGATTGGGTTTAGGAAGGCATACAAGTTGAGTTAGACCAACTCAATCAACCACTCACTTAATCAACCCAATCAACTAATCAACCCAATCAACCACTCACCAACGCTCTATAATCTTCCCGTACCGGGCTGAAGATATCCACTATTTTACAATCAGTTAAGGCTGCTCCGCCATGTACCGCATTGGACGGGATAATGGCGAAAAAACCTGGATCAAGTATTTGCGTATCACCGTCAACAGTCATTTCAAATTTACCCTCGATCACGAAGGAGCATTGTTGGTGTACGTGCTGGTGTAACGGAATAGAACTTCCAGCCTTTACATCAATAAAGTTAATCGTGTTGTTATCCGTATGGATCAGTTTAGAAAAAAATCCAGGGGCGACCTCTTTGGTGGCGATGTCGGAAAAGTAGCGGAAGATATCGGTGTTCATAATGATTTATTGCTTGCATAAAGATAGGATTGAACTTGATTATTATCCAATAGGATTGACAATTTCATATTTATTTTCTAAATTGAATACTCTTATAAAAACTTCTCAATAACGAATCAATTTAGCCAGGTCGTGAATCCTGAATTTGAAGGCCATTTAGCACCCGCCCATTTTTCCTAAAAAACCTATCTTGCAAACATATTTATTATTATGGAATATGTTTTAGGGGTCGATATCGGCACTGGTAGTGTGAAGGCGGTTGCTGTTAATCTTACCGGGCAATCGTTTGAGGTGTTTCAACAGCACTACTCTTTCAGCGCCCCGCAGCCTGGTTATTACGAACAGGACCCTGAACAAATATGGGGTGCATTTACCGGCTGCATTAAAGGGATCATAGACAAAACAGGCACACAACCATTGGCCATCAGCCTAAGCAGTGCAATGCACAGTTTGATCGCTGTGGATGATAGCGGCAGGGCTTTGGCGCCTATGATCACATGGGCCGATAACCGCAGCGCCGAAATAGCAAAAAGATTAAGAGCAAGCGCAGAAGGCATGGCTGTCTATAAAGCAACAGGTACGCCACTGCATGCAATGTCGCCCTTATGCAAAATCATTTGGATCAGGGAAAATAATCCAACACTGTTTAAAAAAACGTATAAATTCATTTCCATCAAAGAATACATCTGGCACAAGCTGTTTAACGAATTCATTGTAGACCATTCCGGCGCATCCTGTACGGGTTTGTTTGATATCGTGAAGCTTATATGGCACCCTGATTCGCTTAAACTGGCCGGAATAACTGAGCATATGCTTTCACGTCCGGTACCAGTCGACTATTCTCAAAAATACGATCCGGCTAAAGGCAATTTATTAAACTTTCTAAAGCCCGGTACACCGTTTATCACCGGTGCAAGCGACGGCACTTTGGCCAATTTGGGCAGCATGGCAAATAAACCCGGGCTTGCAGCCGTGACCATCGGCACTAGCGGCGCAGTTCGGGTTGCCAGCAGCAAACCTTTACCCAATGCCACTGCCATGACATTTAGCTATATACTCGACCAGGAAACCTTTATTTGCGGCGGACCGATCAATAATGGAGGTGTGGCTTTACAATGGTGGCTTAAAACCAATACCGCACCCGAACCAACCGGGGAGGATTATAATGTGCTGTTTGAAGAAATAGCCGCCATACCCGCCGGCAGTAACGGCCTGATATTTTTGCCCTACCTCACCGGCGAACGCGCGCCTATCTGGGACAGCGAAAGCTATGGTACCTTCTTCGGTGTTAAATTACAGCATACACAGGCAAATTTTTCAAGGGCTGTTTTGGAAGGCATCTGCTACGCCATGAAAGATGTGCTGAATGCGGTACAGCAAAATGCCGAACCGATTACCCAGATCAATATCAGCGGCGGGTTCACCAAATCCATTGTATGGGTGCAAACATTAGCCGATATAACCAATACAAACCTCGCCATCTTGCAAGCCGATGATGCATCCGCCGTGGGAGCCGGTTTGCTGGCTCTGAAAAGTATGGGCCTGATAGACGAATATCCTCAATCCGATGCTGCAGAGTTGAAGATATTTAAACCCAATCCTCAAAATGCAGCGATCTACGCAAAAAATTTCAGTATCTATAGGCAGTTATACCAGGATCTGAAGGAAACCATGCACAGGTTTTACAGGATGAACAATCCATAATAAATAGGTGAAAAGAAGAGAAATGCAACCCGTCATTTGGGATATTGGATTGTAAAAAAAAATATGTTCAATAAAAAAAGAGCCATCTGCACCTGCAGATAGCTCTCAACTTATATTACAAACTAAAACTTTCTTATTTTTATTCCAGGCCGGCAAGTTCATCGCTTTTAGCTGCAACCGCTATGCTGACGTTATTATCAGTATAGTGATCGGCCATAAGATTACTTTTGCTTACAACTGAATTGGTATTGTGTTTTAAGCTGAACTCATTCACGGTTCCACCCAATTCTATTTTTGCATGTTCGCTTAAAGTTACATCAGCGCTGTATGCATTAAAATTTAGTTTAGCAGCTGAGTTGTCATGCAAATCGATGCTGAATTCGATTTTAGAAACATCACCAAACGATCTCACTTCAGCGTTATCATAAGCAGAAACCGAACGCAGATTTTCGGAAGCAACCCAAACCACCAATTTTTCGGTGTCATAGGATGATATACGCAACACCCCATTATTGCTTTGAACCAAAGCGCTTTCAGAATAATATTTATTGTAAACTTTCACCTGTTCAATTGGATTATCTGAAATAAATAATTCAACATTTCCGTGAATTTCAATTTTATTGATGGCTTTAATGTCTTTTAAAATAGTGTAGTCTGCATTATTTATTGTAGCCGCATAAGTTGATTTTGATAGTCCTGATATCACAACGAACATCAGAATTATAGATAAAATTTTAGATTTCATTTTTTTAGTACTTTATTTTTATTTCTATTAAAGCAGCGCTAATTTTTTATTGCTGAACAAAATCTTGTCCAGCAGTTGAGCGCCATTTAATTTGGTGCAAAAGTGAGGGTTTATATTGGATCAATTATCACAATAGTGTAATAATTACACTATTAAAAAATGATATAAATCACTTATTTAAAATGCTGAATTTAAGCAAGATACAAGACAACTAAAAAGTTGGTTTTATCTGTGTAAAAAATAAAAAACTGTTAAACAAAGGATTAGCTACTGTCCTATTTATCTTATCGGCAACAAAACGTAGAGATTTTTTTTTCGAAAATCAACTATAAGAGCCTGGTAAATCCTGTAGCAATTTGTAGTATTTTTATCCTGCAAACTTAAATTGCAAGATTGGGTTTAGTAAAATATCATTATCACATGGCTTTTATTGATTATTATAAAATATTAGGTGTCGACAAGAACGCAAGTGAAAAGGACATAAAAAATGCTTATCGCAAACTGGCGCGCAAGCATCATCCCGATTTGAACCCAAACGATGCCGAGGCGAATAAGAAATTTCAGCAACTGAACGAAGCCAACGAGGTATTGGGCGATCCCGAAAAAAGAAAGAAGTACGATAAGTACGGCGAAAACTGGCAGCATGGCGAGGCTTATGAGCAACAGGCCAGACAACAGCAGGGAAGGCAACAGGGTGGCTTTGGCGGGGGCCGTACACAGGGTTTTGAAAACTTTGAGGGATCTGGCGGGGATGATAGTTTCTCTGATTTCTTCCAGTCGATGTTTGGAGGCGGTGGTCGCAGTAGCGGACGCCAGGCAAAATACCGCGGACAGGATTTCAA
>JANYAB010000427.1 GCA_025355225.1 Bacteroidota bacterium | reverse complement strand
GGTAACTGAATCATACACATCAATAGGCGTGGGACCTTTTTTCTTGACAGCTTCTACAAAAGCATTAAACACAAACCAATCCATCCCACCATGCCCGGCTGATGATGCCATGTCGGCATATTTTTTCCATAGCGGATGATCATATTTAGCGAACCATTCTTTTGCAGGGTCCCACTGGTCTTCCTTTTTGGATTGATGTTCTATGTAAACCGATTGGGCTACATCCATCCATATCCCTTTTGTCCCCTGTACCCTGAACCCCAATGAGTAGGGCCTTGGCAAATGTGTATCGTGGCTAAGTAATACGGTTTCTCCGTTTGCACAGTTGAGTACTGTGGTGATCACATCGCCATTTTTAAAATTGATTTTTCCATTGGGATGCCCTGGCGCCAGTTCTTCAACATAGGCATGCAATCCCCTGGATTTTGATGCAAATGAAACGAGGTTAGTGAACCGGTTGCCTTTGTTAATGTTAGCGTAATGCATAACTGGCCCTGCACCGTGTGTAGGGTAAATATCCCCGTTTCGGTCTATATTAAACTGGGTGCGCCATTGTGCCTCACTGAGTGCTTTCGGACCAAATTCTACTCCACCACCATAAAATTGTTTGCCATCATTAAATAATACATTTCTTAAGTTATGCTGATAACCACCTTCGAGGTGGATGATCTCCCCAAACAAACCCTGCCTGACCATATTGAGCGCCGCCAATACATCGCGGCGGTAACAAACGTTTTCTAATGTCATATATGGTACCCCGGTTTGTTCAGAAACATTAACAATATCCCAGTGATCTTCAAGAGACAACCCAGCCACCACCTCGCAACCCACATATTTGCCGGCTTTCATCGCATCAACCGCCTGTGGATGATGGAACTGCCAGGGTGTGGCAATAATAACAGCATCAATATCTTTGTTATCCAAAAGTCCTTTATAAGCATCAAGGCCACCGGTATATTCCTTTGGAAGTTTTTTACCTGCTTTTACAAACTGCTCACGGCAATATTTTAACGAACTTTCCTGGGTGTCACAGATAGCCACAATTTCTACATCATCCCGCAACAATCCTTCACCAATATGGTCGCGGCCCCTTAAGCCTACGCCGATATAACCTAATCGTACTTTTTGTGTGCTTTCTGCAAAAAGAGAACTTGTTGGAAGAATGGCTAAGCCTGCAGTTACGAGCGTGCCTTGTTTAATAAAATCTCTGCGGTCCATAATAAATTAGTTTAATATAAATTCTTATTCCAATGTTTTTTTACCTGAAAGGGGAGCAGCCTCAGTTTGGAGCATATCAAAAACAAGCACCCAGTTAACGCCCTTTTTTAACCACGGAGCAGGACAATAAAGTCTTTTTTGCGGACCAATATCCCAATACCGGCCCAAATTATGCCCATTTACCCAAATCACACCTTTTTTGTATTTACTTACGTCGACATAGGTATCAGCTATATGAGTTAAGTTGAAACTGCCCTTAAAAAAAGCACCATTTCGCTCAGCATTAATGGGCGCCGGTTTTAGTGACTGAAGATATCGATTGTCAAAGGGCAGTTTGTAAATGTTCCAATTCATCATTGTCATGCCGTTTAAGGTTACCCTTTCGGTAATCCCTTTCCTGTCGATCATGAATTGAGCGAAATTGATATGGCCCATGCCCTCCACAAATATTTCAAGCACGGGGTCTTTTACGTCAGACTTTGGAAGATCAATGGTCCATTTACCGCCATCGCGCTCCACTTTACCAACGTATTTTCCATTTAGAAACACCGTTGCATAATCATGCGGTTCGGTAATGGCCAGCTTACCGCTTTTATGACCTATCAGTTTAGTTTTATACAGGATAAACCCTGAATATTGACCCAAAGCTTCCATTGGTTTGGGTTGCGGTGACGCAATAGGTTTAGGCAGATTAACCCAAACAGACGAAAATGTCTGCATTTTAATTTCTGGAATATCCATTGTTTCAACAGGCTTCGGAACATCCGGTATTTTGTATTTTACGTATTCGGATATCAGTTTACGCAATGCAAAATATTTTGGTGTTGGCTGACCCTGTTCATTGATGGGGGCATCATAGTCGTAACTCGTTACATCAGGTTGAAATTGGGTTGGTGAGAACGCATTGGCGCCTGCCATAAACCCGAAATTGGTTCCCCCATGTATCACATACAGGTTGAATGAACGTTTGGTATCCAGTAAAAACCTAACTTCTTTCATAAGGTCTGCAGTATCGGGGCGCGCCCATTTTTCGCCCCAGTGTGTTAACCAGCCGGGATAAGTTTCGCTGCTGAACGATGGAACGTTCGGATTGCGTTTCCCGGCCTGCTCAAAATCGGCCTCGCTGGCGCCGCTGTCCAACCCTATGGCAGCACCATCGACGTTTCCTGCTTCGAGCATATAAGCTGTGGCTCCATCGGCAGTATAAAAGGGAACATTGATGCCATTCCTTTTCCATATTTTTCGCAGGGTTTCCATATAGGTTTTATCGTTGCCAAAACTGCCGTATTCATTCTCCAATTGCATCATTAATATAGGGCCACCATTTGTACACAATAGTGGCTTTACAATGGAAGCAAGCTTAATCATATATCTTTTTACTGCCGCCATATACCTTGGGTCCATGCAACGGATCTTAATATCCGGTATTTTAAGCAGATAAGGCGGTAATCCCCCAAAGTCCCATTCGGCGCAAACATAGGGGCCAGGCCGCATGATAACCCACATTCCTTCCTGCTGGCAAATCCTGATGAATTCGGCTATATCCCTGTTCTCCGTTTTGAAATCAAATAACCCTGGTTTGCTCTCTTGGTAATTCCAGAATACATAAGCGGCGATGGTATTGCAGCCCATGGCTTTGGCCATTTGTATACGGTTGCGCCAGTACATCCTGGGTATCCTTGCGGGATGCATTTCGCCGCTGATGATCTGCAGAGGTTTTCCATCCAGCAAAAACTGTGTTTTGCTAAAAGAAAACGAGTGTGCATGTGTTTTTGCTGAGGATTGTTGAAATATAAGAAGAATAAACGAGCTGAATAGCAATAGCTTACGTGCAGTCAACGTGTTTTTCATATATACAGGGTAGCGATGTTGATTAATATTATATAATTCATAACGAGAATTATGTAAATTGAAACAAGGCTAAAATATTAAAAATATATTACGTGTGCGCACACATCTCACATTTTCTAAAAAATTAGTTTCAGAAACTAACTATAATGGCGTTAAATCATTGCGAATACCCTTTTTATCGGATGTTACCGGAAATATCAGGCTTGATGAGATATCAACATTGCTTGACAAGCAAGAAAAAAACTTCATTACTATAACACCCTGGACTGAGTATGAATATAAGCCTAAAGTTTCCTTTACTATAGCACACAATAGGGATCATATTTTTATTAAATATGATGTAGAGGAAATCGAAGTATTGGCCCGTTACCGGAAAATAAATGATCCCGTTTATAAAGACAGCTGTGTAGAATTCTTTATCGGTTTTGCTGATGAGAGGGCCTATTATAATATTGAGTTTAACAGGCTCGGAACCTGTCTTGGCCGTTTTGGTACTGAAAGAGAAAACAGAACAGAACTGCCGGTTGATGTATTGAAAACTATAAAATATGAGCGAACACTGAAGGAAATTAAAAACACAACGGACCCTACGATCAACTGGACGCTGACAGTTGCTGTGCCCATACAGGTTTTTTGCTTTCATCATTTCAATTCCATTCAACATCAAAAAACCAAAATGAATTTCTTTAAGTGTGGTGATGACCTTTCACAGCCGCATTACCTGGCGTGGAATAATATCATTTCGGAAAAACCTGATTTTCATTTGCCAGAATTTTTTGGCTACGCAGAATTTATGTAATGCACATGAAATTGTAGAGAATAAGGCTTAACTTTATTAAAGGTAAACCTAAAACGCTATCCAATTTTCTCCAAAATGGAGAGTATAATACCACTAAAAACCGGAAGGCTTTTGTCAATTGACGTGATGCGTGGCCTCATCATGATCCTTCTGGCCGGAGAAAGCTGCTCCGTATATGAATCATTAAGAAGTTTGCATACCGGAGTGATCTTTGCAAACATTTTAGATCAGTTTGAACATCACCCATGGCATGGCCTGCATTTTTGGGACCTGGTGCAGCCATCTTTTATGACGATCGCAGGCACAGCAATGTACATCTCTTATCAACATAAAAAACAAAAAGGAATCAGTTGGGAACAGAATTTTAAACATATTGCCATACGGTCGCTTAAATTATTTGTGTTGGGTACTGCGGTGCAATGTTTTTACTCAGGTAAATTGGTTTGGGAGTTGTGGAACGTGTTAACACAGTTATCAGTAACCACCATTATTGCGTATCTCGTCATAAACAAGTCGTATAAATTTCAGATCGCAATTTCTATAGTGTTATTGATCATTACCGAGGTTTTATACCGGATGATACTGATGCCGGGATTTGATCAGCCATTTGTGGAGGCCCATAATTTTGGTGCTTACATGGATACGGTGCTAATGTGTAAAATAAATCATGACGGTTGGGTAACTATTAATTTTATACCAACTGCGGCTCATACCATATGGGGTGTTTTGGCAGGAAAACTACTTATATCGGAAAAGTCTGCCGGTCAAAAGATAAAATATCTGCTGGCAGCAGGTGTAATTGGTTTGGCATTAGGTTTTGGGCTCGATTGGGCAAACATTACACCGATAATTAAGCGTATTGCAACCAGTTCGTTCACACTGGCATCAGAAGGGTGGGTGTTGCTTTTGATGGCCTTCTTATTTTGGTTGATCGACATCAGGAAATTCAATAAATATGCATGGATCGCGGTTGTGGTTGGTATGAACTCTATTTTTATTTACTATTTTTTCAATACGGTGGGTTACCAGTGGTTAAACGCCGCCGTGGGTATTTTTGTAAATGGATTTTCAGCGATTGCAGGCGCAAGCCCTAAGTTTTCTGCCGTGCTATCAGCTTTAGTAACCTGGTTTGCCGAATGGTCTTTGTGTTACTGGCTGGCGAGAAACAAGATATTTATTAAATTGTGATGGGTAAGAGGCCCATATTGTTGGTTAAAGCCTTTTTCTAAGGTTCTCTTTCACCCCATTTTCCCATTCGTCTTTCAAAATACTTAGAACGATCGAGTCACGGCGACCTCCGCCTTCCAGTCGCATGCTGCTTCTTAAAATCCCTTCAACCTTACAGCCGATGCTTTTCATGGCGGCAATACTTCGCTCATTCCTGGCATCGGCCCTGAATTCAACCCTTAACATCCCCAGGGTTTCAAAAGCAAACTGAAGCAGTAAAAACTTACAATGCTTATTTAGCCCTGTTCCCCGGAATTTTTCACCATACCAGGTATAGCCTAATTGCAGTGTGTCATTTTCGGGTTGTATGTCGTAAAACCGCGTGCTGCCTGCATATTCATGGGTTGTTTTGTTGAACACAATGAAAGCGTATTCCTTGCCCGCCGCCCGGTTATTAAGCGCTGTGGCAATGTAATTGCGCATACCTTGTTCTCCTTTTGCACTTATACCAGAATATTTCCAGGTGTCGGGCTCATTTATGGCAAAGGGTAATAAAAACTCTATATCAGTTTCCTGTAAGGGCCTCAACAAAACCTTGTCGTCTTCTAATGCATATTCGGCTTCGCGGTCATAGTTCGATAACATATTTGTAGATTTAGTATATCAATAAATGCATTCCAGCCCTTGTCCAACAGGTTGTATGGAAGCGATAACATCTTCCCTTATTTCCCGGCTCAATTTAGTGTCTATTATCCAACTTACCAGTTTAATTGCAGCAAGGCAACCTGCCGCGGTTGCTATATTTCCGTGTATGACCAATGGTTCTTGTACCACGTCGATCCCATACGACTTTAATTGCTCCGTTGCCGTGGGGTAAGTAGTTGCAGTTAAGCCATCCAGGTGACCTAATGCAGCCAATATTAGTGCCCCTGAACACATTGAACAGATAATTTGCCTTTCCGGGTCGAGATTAAATTGCTGCAAATAGTTTTTGTCTTTAATAAGTTCCCTTGTTCCGGGTCCGCTGCTAAAAAAGACTATGTCCGCAGTATTACATTCGGCAATATCGCCATGCATCGGTAATTCAATGCCGCACACCGACCGGTGTACTGGTTTTGTGCCAACAATTTTCACCGTCCAATCCTTATTCCTGAATTTCACCCGGTTCAGCAAATCCCAGGGTAAAAAGACGTCGATGTCAGTAAATTTGTCAAAGGCTACTATCGTTACGTTCATATCTTCAGGGTTTTAGTGTTGATCAATAGGACTTACAGGGCTATGTAATTTCTCGGGTTAGCCTCATGAAAACCGATTGTACTGCAAAAATGAATGATAATTTAATAATAAAACAGATGCAGATTTGTTATTTTAACGCATAACAGATAGCTTAAATAAAATTGGCCAGAGAATTAAAAAATGAAT
>JANYAB010000401.1 GCA_025355225.1 Bacteroidota bacterium | reverse complement strand
TCTCAACAACTCAATAACTTTTTTATGAGGAAGTGCATAAGCTTTATTGCCATTAATGCCTTCCATAGTGTCGGCTGCAACCATAGCGTTTATGATAGCTTCTTCAACAGCTTGTACAGTTGCTTCGAACAAAGGGTTCATCTGGTCGTTGGGTAAAGTTTGCACATTGGCGACCGACTGCCTGTTAAATGCACCCGCATTTGCCGTAGAAAAGGTTATAAAAATATCACCGGACCCATTTTCCCCTCTTCCGCCTACTTTGCCCACACCCAAAGCTACGCGCGCAGCCAAACGTTTAAGCTGGTGCGGCAATAACGGGGCATCAGTAGCTAAAATCACGATAATGGAACCATCACCCTCCTGCGTATGGTTCTGGGCTAATTTATGAACTTCAGAATTCAGCGTATCCTTCAATTCAACACCAACGGGTACGCCAGCAATAGTGAGGTTCTTTTTACGGCCAAAATTCGATTGAACCAGCACGCCAAGCGTATAGGTTGAATCTTTGATTTTTATAACCCTCGAGGCGGTGCCCGTGCCACCCTTAAACCCTAAGCACATCATCCCCGTTCCACCGCCCACATTACCTTCCTTAACCGGGCCGGAGGCTGCTGTATTCAGGGCTTCAAATGCATTGCTTTCCTTAACCTGGAAGCCATAAATATCATTCAAAACGCCATCCCATGTTTCGGCTACAACCGGGTAGGTGTACCATCCATCCTCTTTGATCCAGTTCTTTTCAACAAACCATTTCAGCATGGCATCCCTCACCACGCCAACACTGTTGGTATTTGTGATCATGATCGGTGTTTCAAGGAAACCAGATTCAGTCATCCAGGTCGTACCCGTCATTTCGCCGTTTCCGTTAAGCGTGTACCAATTGGCATAGACAGGAACACTGGATTGGCCCCTTGGGAATATGGCCGTAACGCCGGTTCTCGCGGGCCCTTTACCTATTGCATTTTTGCCCTGGCCGGTAATGATGGTGCTAAAACCAACCTCTACGCCTTTCACATCGGTGATCGCATTGTATTTACCGGTTGTCCCTTCAAATGGGATACCGATGTCCCTTGCCCTGGGCTTCTGGCTAAAAACTGACTGTTGAATGCAAAGAAGGACTGCAATGGTTAAGGTTGTTTTCATTGTTGATCTTATTGTTTTAAACGACATATCCATCAGCTATGCTTAGCGCTTCACTTATAATAGACAGGCCCTCGCCAATCTGTTCCCTGCTGACACACAAGGGAGGCGCCACAAATACATAGCTCCACCTTATAAAAGCATACATACCCAACTCTTTTAGCTTTGCCGCCACTTTATTCATTATCAGCATTTCATCCGGCTTTGCGTTGAACGGCGCCATGGGTTCTTTGGTGCCCCTGTTTTTTACCAACTCGATGCATCCTAATAAACCGGTATTTCGCCAATCGCCGATGGAGGGATGTTTTTGTTTTAATAATTCTACCTGGGCGTCCATATATTTACCCATAGCGACCGTGTTTTCGATCAACCTTTCATCCTCATAAATTTTCAGTGTTTCTAAAGCAGCGGCACAGCATACCGGATGGGTCGAATAGGTGAGGCCCAAAGGCAGCATGTTATCATCATATTTTGATGCAATTTTATCCGTGACCATTAGACAGCCAAAGGGCAGGTAACCAGAAGTAAGGCCTTTTGCCATGGCGATCATATCGGGTACGATACCGTGGTTTTCGAAACCGAACCACTTACCTGTACGGCCAAAACCACTCATTACTTCATCAATGATCAGCAGGATACTATGTTTATCGCAAATTTCCCTTACGCCTGACAAATATCCTTTTGGATATTGTAAACAACCTGACGAACCGGATTCGCCTTCCAAAAGAATGGCGGCAATATTGCCCGGACCCTCATAGGCTATCATCCGTTCAAGGGAGGCTATGGCGTCTTTCAATAAACTATCCTCCCCATGCGGCCACCGATAGGCGTAGGGGATATCGATGTGGATAAAATTAGGCGCTTGCTGCGAATCGGCGGGCAATTTACGCGGATCGCCGCCCGCTGACATTGCCCCATACGTAGAGCCATGATAAGATTGATACCGGCTTATAATTTTATGACGACCGGTGTACATGCGGGCCAATTTAATAGCATTTTCAATAGAGCTTGCACCGCATAAGGTGAAAAATGCCTTATTAAGATCTCCGGGGCATAACTCAGCCAGTTTCTTCCCAAGGTCGCCTCTTGCTTTTGTTACACAGCCAGGTGTTACATAGCTTACTTCCTGCATTTGTTTCACCACTGCATTGGTGATGCGTTGATTGCCATGGCCAATATTTACATTAATAAGCCCCGAGGAAAAATCAATATAACGCTTGCCATCATAATCATACAGGTAAACCCCTTCGGCTCTTTTTACCGCAATAGGATCGATCCCCTTTTGTTTGCTCCACGAAAACAAAGTATGGTCCAGGTTATCCTTTATTATTTCCCGGGATTTTGATACCATATAAGCCCCCTCTAAATCTCCCCCGGTAGGGGAGATTTTTTGTTTGTGCGCCCGGCAGGGCGCTTTTACTTGGTGGTGCAAGTCCACTATGGGCCCGGTGAGGGGAACCATTAGCCGAGGGCAAGGGTGTCCGTGGCGACGCGGAATCTGAAGGAAGCATTAGGCAAAACGCTGGTC
>JANYAB010000398.1 GCA_025355225.1 Bacteroidota bacterium | reverse complement strand
TGTACCGGTGTCGGGGCAACAAGTTTCATCATATGTGCGGTGATCCAGTTTTGCGAATGGGCCAATGCCTGGTAAAGTGTTAACTTACCCGGTTTTGTATCCGGCGAGCCAGGGCACCAGGGTGTTCCGTAGCCCCTTATGGTATCCGGGACGTTATCGACCTCCAGGCAGGGCGAATAGCCTTGTTCAATAGCTACAGCATAAGTAAAAGGTTTGGCCGTTGAGCCTACCTGCCGTGTTCCCATTTTTACCTGGTCGTATTTAAAATGTTCAAAATTGGTACCTCCAACCCGAGCCTTTATATAGCCTGTTGTAGGGTCCATGCTCATTAATGAATTTCTGAGCGTCATTTTACAATATAAAATAGAGTCGATAGGTTTCATGGTGGTGTCGATATCACCTCTCCAGGTAAAAAGATCCATTGGAGCGGGCGTATTAAAATCCTGCTTAATTTCGTCATCCGATTTTCCCTGCAGTTTTAGCCACTTGTACCGGTCAGAACGTCGCATGCCCTCGTCAAGCAATAATTTAAAGTTAGCAATGTTGTTCCACCTGCTTACACCCCGCCAATGCTCGTTAAACTGTGCCTGCAGATTACGCATATATTCTGCCTGGGCCTCCTCTGCATATTCCTGCATGCTTGCGTTTATTGTAGTATATATTTTCAAACCATCGCGGTCAAGGTCGTAAGGCGTACCATCAGACCGGATAATTGATTTGTCATCAAATATTTTTTGGATATCTCTTTTAAGTACCGCCCTAAAATACGTCGCCGGCCCTTCGTTATGATCAGAAGGATTAAAGTCGAGCCCCAAAGGTTTTTTCTTAAATTCTTCAGCCTGCCCGTTACTTAAGAAACCTTCATCGGCCATGCGCCCCAACACAAAATTGCGCCGGACGAGCGCACGCTCGGGATTTTTAATAGGCGAGTATAGGTTTGTCCCCTTCACCATTTGTATTAATAACGCAGCCTGGTCGGGAGTAAGCTTATCTGCCGAGGTATTAAAATAGGTGTGCGCTGCCGAACTGATCCCCCAGGTGTTGTACGCCCCAAAGTCGACTGTATTAAGATACATCGTTAGGATCTCTTCCTTAGTGTAGTGCCTTTCCAGCTTGACCGCAATAACCCACTCTTTCATTTTCTGTATTATGCGGGTAAAAATATTGCTCGAGTGATCTGAATAAAGATTTTTTGCCAATTGCTGCGTAATAGTGCTTCCACCTTGTTTGCGCCCCACCAAATTATATAATAAAATGGTGAACGACCGGCCAAAATCAATACCCGAGTGCTTAAAAAAGCGATTATCTTCTGTAGCTACCAACGCGTTGATCACATTGGGTGATATCTGGTTGAAATTGACACGTGTGCGGTTTTGAACAAAATATTTACCTAACACCACTTTGTCCTCCGATATCACTTCCGATGCGAGGTTGCTTTTAGGGTTTTCCAGGTCGCGGAAGGAGGGCAGCGACCCAAATGCACCAAACGCGGTAAGCAGTATCATAAGGACGAGAAAGCAGAAACAACCGATAAAAAATTTCCATATGTACCAGTTGTATCTTTTTATATCGCCTGGAGTCAGTTTAACGATCATACTTTATTGGATTACACTGATTATTTTGATGATTACACTGATTTTATTGGTTCATTAGTAACATTTCAACCTTGCAACTTCACAACCCTCAATAGTTGTTCTGATAAAAATCCATATAGCTGTCGAGCCTGGTTTTACTGGTTAATTTATCCAGATTTTGCTGGGTTATAATAAAAAAGCTATAATTCTCCTTTGGTATCTTCATTATATCTGGCATAAGGGGGATTATGGCCCTTGCGTAGTCCTTTACGGCGCCAATGCTATAAAAACGACCAACATAAATGAGCCGGTTATTATCGCCAACTTCCATCAGCTGATGTGTTATTGCCCCATTTGGAAAGTTTGCCCGGTTAAATTGCCCGATGCCAAAACGCGACGACGCCGGATTTGTGTTGTTGTTGCTTATATTTATTACAAAGTAATAATTTGTACTGTCGCTCATCGAAAATATAGATGATGCAGCTTTGGTGCTTGAAGCGGGATTATTGACACCCGGATTTTTAGCCGGTTGATTTGCTGTTGCACTTACCGGGTTGCCTTCAGGTTTCTTGGTTATCGGGTTGATCCTTTGCTGCGCAACCTGTTGCACCAACTGCGAGTTGTTGTAAGCAGTAATCTGGTCCTCGGGTTTTGGGATCACCTTAAATGGCACCTCATTGGGGTCATTGTCCGTAAGTGCAAATTCACCGGCCGACATTTCTGCTTGGTGTGCGTCGATATAAGCGAGGTGTTGTTTAACCAACGGAATAATCAGCTTGTCGGCAGGATATTTATTAGTGAGCTGAAGCAGATCGTCTTTGAAAGGGGCCAGCTTTTCCTGGTGCCCGGAGGATATTGCTCTTAAATAAGCCAGCTGCGCCGACCATTTATTATTAGGATATTGTTTTTGCAGATCATCAGCTCCGCTTATCGTCTTTTTATAGTCCTTTTTTGAATAATCGTCATAAACCTGGTTATATAATGAGTTTAATGAGGCATCGGCATCATTCAGCCTCTTAGCATATTCAGGGTCATTTATTATTTTGGCAAAAGGGGTATCGGGATAATCTTTAAGCAACAGGTTTTTATACTCTTCCGATTTTAAAGGATTATCCTTGCTATACAGGCGATATAGATTATAATAAATAGCCGGTTTGTCTGGAGTATTAGGGAAACGGCTTAAAATCAGTTCGTCAGTTGCTATTGCTTCCTTTGTATCGCCTAAGATATCCCTGTAAAAGTTTGCAATGTCAAAATAAGCATTATAGATACGGGTGTTGGATTGTACAAGCAGTTCGGGGGTCAACGGCAGGTCCTTATTCAACTGCTGCCTGTAATTACCTGCGTTGGAAGTATTTTTTACTTTACTTAGTTGGTCTGCCGGAGCGTCCGGATCGATATTTTGCGAAGTGTTGGTAGTCATATCGCTGCTTGACCTATTGCTCCTCCGCCAGTTATCCTCCAATTTTCGGTTACCCCATCTTCTTTTAAAATCCGAATATCCCTGGCTTATCGCATTTGAATTATAAAAATAAAAGCTGCTGCCGGTACCGCTGTTTCCCTGGGGAACATTGGTATTAAAGGAAGCGCTGCCCGAGTTGCTTGCTAATGCGGCTTGTTGCTGTAATATTTGCCTGTTCACCATAGCATCAATATGGGCTGCCCTTGTTTTTTCGTCTAACTTTGCGAGC
The DNA here is from genome assembly GCA_025355225.1 of Bacteroidota bacterium. Classification (GTDB taxonomy): domain Bacteria; phylum Bacteroidota; class Bacteroidia; order Sphingobacteriales; family Sphingobacteriaceae; genus Mucilaginibacter. The sequence goes on along the minus strand of JANYAB010000398.1, from coordinate 669 downwards.
ATCTGTAAGGTGTCTTCCGTTGAAATGATCCTGAACCTGTCTGCAAGTAACTGCAGGTTATTGCTTTTCTTCTGGATGATCTGGTAACCCGGGTAGTTGGGCGACAGGTTGAACAGCGTGCTATCATAATACTTTTTAGCGGTAGTATAATCAGCTTTATTTTTAAAATAAATATCAGCCAGACGAAGGTATGACAGTCCTTTTTGATTTTGATTCTTCAAGCTGTAGCGGGTAGATAGATGATAATACTTTACCGCATTATCAATATCCTTAGCGGCAAAATAGAGTTCGGCCACCTGGTAGTAGATCTGATCAATAAAATCTTTGTTGTTCTCGTTCTTCAATAAACCTTTCAACCTGTCAATGCGACTGATTTTACTGCCATTTTGATTGTCTTCTATCCTGATGCGGTTTAAGTTGGCATTAAAGACCATTTCAAAAGGTGCGTTGCTTTCAACCAGGAGTGTATAATTTTTGTAAGCATCAGCTGTTTTATTGTTTAGCTCCTGGATCTGTGCCAAAATAAATGTCCATCGCAGGCGTTGCGGCTTTTCGCGGCAATAATGAATGGCCTGCTTGCCCATTTCTTCGGCATCCTCGTAGTTCTGAACATCAATATCATATTGTAGTTTGGCTGCATATACATCAGCGGTAATGCTTTTTTTAGGG
>JANYAB010000349.1 GCA_025355225.1 Bacteroidota bacterium | reverse complement strand
TAAATCCTAAACTCTAAATCCTAAACTCTAAATCCTAAATCCTAAACTCTAAATCCTAAATCCTAAACTCTAAACTCTAAACACTAAATCCTAAACTCTAAACACTAAATCCTAAACTCTAAACACTAAATCCTAAACTCTAAACTCTAAACTCTAAACTCTAAACTCTAAACTCTAAACTCTAAATCCTAAACTCTAAATCCTAAATCCTAAATTTTTCGCTGCCAACTGCTTACTGCTACTGCAAACTTTTTTTATTCGCTCCTCAAACTTTTCACCGGATTCATTAATGCTGCTTTTGCTGATTGGAAACTTACGGTTATAAATGTGATCAGTATGGCGATCACCCCTGACAGCGCAAATACCCACCATTGTATCGGTGTCCGGTAGGCAAAATTCATTAACCATTTATCCATAAAGTACCAGGCCAGCGGTGATGCGATGAGCAATGAGATAGACACAAGGATTAAAAATTCTCGCGATAGCAGCGCAAATAAGGAGCCTACGCTTGCGCCCAGTACTTTACGTATGCCTATTTCCTTTATACGTTGTTCGGCGGTAAACATAGCGAGACCAAGCAAACCCAAACACGAAATAAATATGGCTAGGAAAGCAAATGAGTTGAAAATACTGCCGATTATCTGTTCGTTGTTATATAGTTTTTTATATTCCTCGTCTGAGAAATTATAAGTGAACTGAAAATTAGGGTTCAATTGCCTGCATAACTTTTCCAGACTGGCCAGAGCCTCCTTGGTTTTTCCGGGCTGAGTTCTAACCAAAGCAGAGCCATAAGTTTCCTTTTCTCCGAAACGGATTACCAAGGGCCTGATCTCACTGTGTAAAGAGGCAAAATGAAAATCCTTGGCCACACCGATAATTTTTCCTTTTTTCCCCCAAAAGGTTAGTCGTTTTCCAACAGGATCCTTGTAACCAATTCTTTTTAACGCTGCCTCATTAATTATAAAGCCAACAGAGTCAGTCAAAAATCCCCGGGAATAATCCCGTCCATCCGCCATTTTAAGTTTCATGGTATTTGCAAAATCATAACCCACTGAAGCCTGTGTGAATTCGATATTGAGGTTTGGGTCTTTCCCGTCCCAATCAACGCCCCCGGTACCGTTCTCAATATCCGTAGGTTCCTGACTTATGCGGGTAACTGATTTTATCCCGAACGTTTTAAGCGCCTCTTCCTTAAATATTTGGTATTTAGACGATAGTTCACCTTCTAATGGAATGTAGATAAGGTTCTCCCTATCATAACCCAGGTTGATTGATTGTACATAGTTTACCTGTTTAGAAATGATGATGGTACCAATAATTAGTACTACAGACAATACAAATTGAAAAACAACCAGGCCTTTACGAAACCACGCAACACCCGAGCCAATTTTGGCTGTCCCCTTTAACACTTTTACCGGGTTAAAGGATGATAAGAACAGAGCCGGATAACTACCGGAAACCACACCCGTCACGATGGTGATAACCAGCAATTTTAACCAAAATGATAGTTGGCCAAATGGCAGCCCGATCTGTTTTTGTGTAATGCCATTAAACAATGGCAAAAGGCACACCAGCATAATCAATGAAAAAACTACCGCTATTGATGTAAGTAATAATGACTCGCCGACAAATTGCCGGATCAGCACCCCGCGTACAGCACCTACAACTTTGCGCACACCTATTTCCTTCGCCCTTTTAACAGAGCGGGCAGTAGTCAGGTTCATAAAATTAATGCAGGCGATCAGTAAGATAAAAATTGCCACAATACTAAACAGGTGCACATATTCAATTCTCCCACCTTCAAATTTGCCATCTTTAAAATCTCCATGCAGAAACCCTTCATCAAATCTTTGCAGGTAAAGCTCTTCTGTAAAAGTTCCTTTCTTTTGTTCTTTATTTAAATTATCCAAAAAATGTATGACCTTCTTTTCCACTAATGTGGGATTTGCATCAGCACGTAATTGGATGTACGTAAACGGACCATTATTACCCCATTCCTTAGCCCAGGAATTATCCTTTAAAAAAGCATCCCAATTGGTTAAAAAATCAAATTTATAAGAAGAATTTGCCGGCACATTTTCAAATACAGCTGAAACAATAAAGTCCTTCCTGTTTTCAAAACGCATAGTCTTGCCCATCGCCGCCTGCGGGCTGCCGAAAAACTCTTCGGCCACCTTCCTTGATATTGCCAGGCTTGAAGGAGTGTTTAGCGCAGTTTTTACATTGCCCTGAATCAATGGATAACTGAACATTTTAAAATAGTCGGAGTCTGCTGAACTGCCATCTATCTTTAATATTTTATCGCCTACTTTAAAGGTATTTTTGTTATTAAAGCCATATCCGCTTGCATACTCAATCTCCGGTATTTGCTTCTTCATTTCAGCAGGCAGAACTCCGGGCGTATTGTATTGCCCCACTATTTTGTGGTCATAATATTGTTTCTCGTAAACTGTATACAAACGGGGGCTGTTTTTATGGAAAGCATCCGTGCTCAATTCGTTCTGAACCCATAATAATATGAGCAAGCTGCAAGCCAAACCCAATGCCAGGCCAAGTATATTTATGGCCGAAAAAAACTTATTCCTGAAAAGGTTACGCCAGGCGATTTTTAAATAGTTCTTTATCATGATGTTGAAATTCTAAACGCTAAACCCTAAATTCTAAACCCTAAATTCTAAATGCTAAACGCTAAATTCTAAATGATAATTCAAAGTAGCTTTCAGTTTTGGTCTTTTTGCTTTCAACTTCTTCGCTGCCAACTGCGTACTGCTACTGCCAACTTTCCCTTATTCGCTTCTCAAGCTCTTAACCGGGTTAGCGCCGGCAGCCTTAACGGCCTGGAAACTGATGGTGGCCAAAGCCACTATTATAGCAACTATGCCGGATAAGGCAAATACCCACCAGCTGATCGCGATGTGGTACGCGAAATCCCGGAGCCAACTGTGCAATATTATCCAGGCGATTGGTGTAGCTATTACAATTGCTATAATGACAAGCCGGATAAAGTCTTTTGACAACAACAAAACAATATTTGTAACCGAAGCACCGAGCACCTTGCGTACACCAATTTCCTTTGTTCGCTGTAATGTGGCAAAAAGTGAAAGGCCCAATAAGCCCAAACAGGCTATAAAAATTGCGAAACCGCCAAAAATGCTGAAGGCTTTGCCAAGCAGTTCATCGTTTTTGTATTGCGCATTAAATCGCTCGTCCAAAAAAGAATAATCGAAAAGATTTCCCGGAAAGAATGTTTCATACTTTGCTTTTATTTCGGCCACGGTGGCAGCAACATTTTTGGGACTAATCTTTATAGAGATCGGGCTTTGAATATTTAACACAGGTTCGAGCATGGTTGGCTCTATCGGATAGCGCAAAGATTTTTGATGGAAATCAGCTACGACGCCAATAATATCCCACTTTTTAGTTCCATTTAAAATGGAATTGCCAATGGCCTTTTGCGGTGAAGAAAACCCAAGAGTCTTTATGGCATCCAGGTTTAAAATAATATTATGCAACTTATCGAATTTAGGGTTATAATCTGTAAAGGTAAAATCCCTGCCTGCGAGTAAACGCATGTCATAAGTCTTGATATAATTGCTGCTTATCCCATCAAAACGCATGGTAAAATGCGTATTAGGATCACCATCAAACGACCTGATATTAAAATTTCTTCCCATTTCATTTCCGGGCACCCAAAAGGATGTGGCGGCATTTTTCACCCCGGGAATCTGATCCAGTTCAGCCACCAGTGCGTTTGTTCTGGTGATAAAGGTTGTATCGGCTTTCACAAATACGGGCCCGTTAACAATAAGTACCTAGTCGATATTCACACCCAGCTTTTGCCCGTTCATGAATTTTATTTGTTTATAGACAACGAACGAACCCGTAATCAAAACCACAGTTATGGCAAACTGACCTATTACCAGGCTTTTGCGCAAAATTATTCCTTTTTTGGAGCTGCTATACTTCCCTTTTAATACTAAAATTGGTTTGAATGAGGATAACACAAAGGCCGGATAAAATCCGGATACAAAAACCCCGGTTAGGACAACAATGATCAACCCGGCACTTATGACATAGCCGCCAAAACCTTTTTGAAACAAATAAGACAAGGACAATTGATGCTGTACCAATCCGTTAAAAAAGGATTGTGCCAGTGCAACCATTATCATGGCAACTCCTAATGCAATAATATTGATGATCAGGGATTCGGTTAGAAATTGCCTGATAAGTTGTCCCTGGGTAGCCCCCGTTACTTTACTTACACCTACTTCCATGGCCCTTTCCACCGAACGGGCTGTTGCAAGGTTTATATAATTTATCCAGGCAATACCAATGATAAACAAAGCGATGATGAGCAAGCCCCAAACAACCATGTAACTACCGGTTTTACCAAGTTCGTATTCCGTATCAGAATACAAGTGGGCATTTAATAGCGGCTGCAGGTAAAACTTCTCCACACTGCCAGATACTTTGTTTCCCTGAAAATGCCTCTGACTAAATGCAGCAAGTTTCGCGTCAAATGCTTTATAGTCAACACTCGGTTTTAGCTGGATAAAGTGCCAGAAATCAGAGTCGGTAAAATCGTAATCTGCCTGTTTATAGTTATAGGTATGAATTACGGTTTGATAGGATACAAGCATATCAAACTGCAAAAGGGAGTTTTCGGGAACATCTTTAATTATACCCACAACTTTAGATGGAAATGTATCCTGAGATACTTTTATCATTTGGCCAACATACGGGTCGAAATCATTGCCGTGCACATTAAAAATTTTGCGGGCAAGTGTTTCTGAAATAACTACCGTGTTAGCATCCTTCAACGCTGCTTTTTGATCGCCTGCAATCATCGGGTACGAAAACATAGAAAGAAAAGAATTATCAACCGCCAACGCTTGCTCTTTTGGTATTTTCTTTTCCTTATACGTTATTATCTGTTCGCCCATTGGCACCATCCGTGCATTATTCAGTACTTCTGGATAATCATCCTTCATTGCCTTGCCGACAGCTGAATAGGTAATGGTACCATGCTGTATCAACTTGCTGTTCTGATATCGGTCGTTTATAACACGATATATACTGGCTGCATTTTTATTGAATTGATCGTAACTTAATTCAAAGTTCACATATTGCAATATCAATAAACATGCTGCCATGCCAAGGGATAATCCAAGCACATTGATTAATGAAAAAACCTTGTTCTTCCATAAATTCCGCCACGCGGTTTTAAAATAATTTCTTATCATGAAGCCTTAAATTCTAATTGTCTGAACCACTGATTCAACTGATTAAATGATTTTCGCTGATTTTAACTTTTCAACTCAGTCAACCTAATTAACCACTCTCCAACTTCATCACTGTATATATTGCCAACTGCACACTGCCTACTGCCTACTAAAATTACTCGCTCCTCAAACTGTGTACAGGGTTTGTCCATGATGCTTTGATGGCCTGCCAGCTTACAGTAACAAGGCATATCATTAAGCTGATAATCATTGTTGCAGCAAAAACCCAAATACTTAGCGATGTATGATAGGTGTATTTTGTGAGCCATTTCTCTATGTTATACCAACTAATAATAGAACCTATTAAGAAAGAGATTAACACCAGTTTTATAAATTCCTGTGATAATTTAAACCAGAGATTACCCGTGCTGGCGCCCAATACTTTGCGGATACCAATCTCTTTTCTCCTTTGTTCGGCAGAGAACGATGCAAGGCCGAATAAGCCTAAACAAGAAATGACAATAGCGAGGCAAGTGAAACCCACGGCCATGGTACCCAGCAGTTTCTCTGTCCCGAATTTCCGGCTGAATCTTTCATCCGTGAATTTATATTCAAAAGGATATTCAGGATTATACTTTTTGTAAAGTGTTTGTAGTGTTGATAAACTTTTTGATACAGGCGCATTGGGGTTTAATCTTAACCCTATGCCGCCTGCCCAGTCTTTGATATAACCGATTATGGCCGGTTTTACAGGTTCGTAAGGTGATCCCCAAACAAAGTTGTTAACTACCCCAACCACAGTGCGGGATGTGCCCTGCCATTTTATTGATTGCCCTAAAGGTTCTTTTAAACGCATTAGTTTTACTACTGCTTCATTTAAAATAATGCCAGCAGTATCTGAGGGACGGTCAATTGCAAAATCCCTGCCCTGCGTGAGTGTTAAACCGTAAGTATTAATAAAATGATAGGTAACCGCTATCTGGTCGATCGGCAGTTTATCCTCTCCCGGCAGTTGGCCGGGCCATGTGATACCCCAGGAACTGCTCCCATTGTTGGTGATACTGCCCGAGGTTATTGCTCCATCTGTAATTGCGCCGGCATTAATGGCTTCGAGCCTGAAGCTTTCAAACTTCTTATCCAGACTGCCTTCCAGGGACATTTCTATCAAGCCGTTCTTGTCATATCCAACCGGCCGATCTTTAATGTAATTGATCTGTTTGTAAATAAATAAGCTGGACAATATCAGGCAGATGGCAAAAGTAAACTGTATCACAACCAATACCTGGCGCGGTCTTATCGTGGTTTTAGTCGTTATCAATTGGCCCTTCAGCACTTTAACAGGTTTAAATGATGAGAGGAAGAGTGCGGGATAACTGCCCGCGATCAAGCCTGTAAATATGGTAACTCCGAGGGCAACGATCCATGCCCATAAGTTGCTGTAAGGTAAAACAAGCTGTATATTAATAATATCATTAAAAACTGGAAGCAATAATCTCATTAAGATCAACGAAAATATAAAGGCCAGAAACGCCATAAGCAGCGATTCACCTAAAAACTGCTGTACAATAGCAAACCGGCGGGCACCTACTGCTTTACGTACGCCCACTTCCCTTGCACGACGTTCTGAGCGCGCGGTAGAAAGGTTCATGAAGTTGATACAGGCAATAATTAATATTCCTATCGCCAGGAACAGAAACAAACGTACATAATCGATACCTCCGCCTACGTTAACACCATTTTTGAAATCGCTATATAGGTGGAACCTGGCAAACGCGTACAGAAATAACGTATTTTCCTTATTCTGAGGGTCATAATGAGCAATCAGACTTTTAAGTTTTGGGTTGATGGCTGCCAGTTGAACACCTGGTTTGAGCATTACATAAGTTTGAAAAGAATAGTTCCCCCATCCTGATGTTTTTATCCAGGGCTGCTCGGCTTCACAAGCTTGCCATGACATGAGCGCGTTAAAACTAAAGGTTGAATTTTGCGGGTTATCTTTAATAACCGCGCTAACCTTTAACGGATATTGGCTATTGAATTTAATGACCTGCCCGACAGGATTTAAATTCCCGAATATCGCTTTCGCGCCAGATTGAGTAAGCACCACCGATGACGGATCGGATAAAGCAGTGTGCTTATCCCCGTAAATAAAATCAAAGCTGAACATGTCCAAAAAGGACGCATCCGCAGCCATTGTATTGATCTTTAATGCCTTATCCTTATAATTTACCAAAAAATCATAAGGCCAGTTGGTACGGGCTGCTTTATCTATTTCCGGAAAATCTTTTACCAGCGAAGGCGCTAACGGAACTGGGGTTGCTGTTCCTGTGCCAATTTCTCCATTGCTGGGCTGATTTCTCATTACCCGGTACAAGCGATCATTGTTTGCATTGAATTTATCGAAACTAAACTCATTGTAAACATACAGTAGCAGCATAAAGCTTATGGCCATGCCAATTGCGAGCCCGCCAATGTTTATGACGCTGTACAGCTTGTTTTTAAGAAGATTTCGCCAAGCGATCTTTAAGTAATTTTTTAACATATAATTTGCCGGTTTACTGTTAATTACAAGACGCATTTATTTTTACAACGTTACAGGCTGACCGTTGAGTTTTTTGATTAAATGATTTCGTTGATTTCAACTACTCAACTCAATCTAACTTAATCAACCACTCACCAACTTCACACTGCTTACTGCTTACAGCAAACTGCCCACTGTCAACTTCTCTCTATTCGCTTCTCAAACTCTTCACAGGGTTTGTCAATGCAGCTTTGATAGATTGAAAGCTGATGGTAATAAAAGCTATTAGGATAGCTGCTAAACCAGCTAATGCTACCACCCACCATTGAATGTTTTGGCGATAAGCAAATCCCTGCAGCCACGTGTGCATAGCCCACCAGGCAAACGGAGATGCTATAATGATGGCAATGAGCACGAGCTTGATAAAATCCTTCGACAGCATGCCTACGATACTTGATATATTGGCCCCTAATACCTTGCGGATGCCAATCTCTTTTGTGCGTTGTTCAGCAGCGTAAGCAGCTAAACCAAACAGGCCCAGGCAGGCAATAACTATGGCCAATGAAGTAAAGGCGATTGCTATTTTACCCACGCGTTGTTCAGCATAGTAATTTTTTTCATAATCCTGATCCATAAATGAATAATCAAACTGAAGGCCGGGCGACATACTTGTCCATTTGTTTTTAACCTGCGCCAACAAATTAGGGATATCAGCCGAACTCATTCGTATACTGAGCGCCCCTGTATCTTCACTGTCAAAAAGAACTAAGGGTGTTACGTTTTCTCTAAGCGATTTGAAATTAAAATCCTTTATTACGCCTATAATATGAAACCGCTTCATCACTTTTGCCATGTTATCCATCGGCAAATAAAGATTTTGGTTCAAGGGGTTTGAAAACCCCAGCAATTGGACTGCTGCCTGGTTAATAATTATTGCGGTTGAGTCGGTAGACATGTCTTTTGAAAAATTCCTGCCTGCTGCCATCTTTATCCCCAACGTCGGTATGTAATCTTCGTCGACGTTCCATATAGAGCTTTGTAAAGCTTTTTTGGCATCAAGCACAGGATCCTTAAATAAAGATGAATTGTTATTATAGCCTGAGGTAGGTAAATAACCGGTTAGCGTGGCGCTTTTCACGCCAGCTAATTGCTTGATTTCCTGTTTAAATATTTTGGCTTTGTTACCAAGCGTCCATACGCGCTGAACGATCATTACATGGTCGCGGTTATAGCCAAGATCCTTGCTCTGGATATATTTCAGTTGGTTGTAAATAACAATGGTACCGATGATCAGAAAAATAGATATGGCAAATTGAAAAACCACTAGGGAGCTGCGTAACATTCCGCCCTTAAAACCCGACGCCAATTTCCCTTTTAGCACTTCTATAGGTTGAAAACCCGAGAGGAACAAGGCTGGGTATGACCCGGCAACACATCCTACTACGACAACAAATATCGCCAGTACGGGTAAGAGCCAGCCCATTATTTGTGAAGTAACTGTCAGTTCCTTACCAGACATCTGATTAAAGGTATGTAAGAACGCCCATGCAATCAACAGGGCTATAATAGCTCCGGCCAGGGTAACCATAATGGACTCTGTTAAAAACTGGGCAATTAAATATTTGCGCGGTGATCCTAAAACTTTGCGCACGCCTACCTCCTTAGCACGATTTGATGACCGCGCTGTGGAAAGGTTCATGAAATTAACGCAGGCAATAAGCAGTATAAACATAGCTATCGCCGAGAAAATGTAAACAATCTTAATATCCCCTTTGCTACCCATGTCGTACTTAGTGTTCGACTCCAAATGTATTTTTTTGAGCGGGATAAGGCTAAATCGAAAATAGTTCCCGGTTTGCTCGAGCTTATCGAAGGTCATGTGCAATATGCTAACCAGCTGTGGTTCTGCGTGTTTCCGTAAAAACATCGGTAGTTTGGCCTGAAAGTGCTTAATGTCAAAACCCGGCCTGAACAGTATATAAGTGTCAAAATTATTACTGAACCAGGCTTCCTCTTTACTTTCGGCCAGGGTAGGCATTGAGATAAAGAAATCAAAATCAAAATGAGATTGCTTGGGTATATTCTTAATTACACCAGTTACTTTGTAGAGTGCTGTATCATTAAAAGTCAATACTTTTCCTACTGCACTAGTGCTGTTAAAATATTTCAAAGCAATGCGCTCAGATATCACAACCGAGTGTGTTTCCTTTAAAGCAGTGGCCGGTTTCCCATCGATCATTGGTAAGGTAAACACACTGAAGATTGCGGGATCAGCATAAACCATATTATCTTCCTGTATGTTTTGGTTACCTTTTTTTACCTGGTTCCCACCGCGCTGCCTGAACCTTGTTACTTGCTCAATTTCAGGAAAATCGACTTTTAATGCAGCCGCTGTGGGTGCCGGGGATTCTGAATATGAACCCTCGTTGCCGCCAAATTTGACATCGTTGTTTATGCGGTAAATGCGGTCTGCGTTTACATTATAGCGGTCAAAACTTAGTTCATCGAAAACATAAAATACAATAAGCAGGCAGGTAGCTAAACCTAATGCCAGTCCTAAAACATTGATAGCCGTAAATCCCTTATTCTTTAAAAGATTACGGAATGCGGTTTTGATATAATTCCTAATCATGGCAATACAGTTGATTTAATATTAAACAGCTATCTCTAAGACGACCCGGTAACGTTTTAGGTTGCATCTGTTTACACATTAAATTGAATAAATCATTCGCTCCTCAGACTCTCTACCGGGTTAGCCAATGCTGCTTTAATGGATTGAAAACTTATGGTAATAAGGGCAATTAATATCGCTATGAAACCTGCGACGGCTAAAATCCACCACTGTAAGTTTACCCGGTACGCGAAATCCTGAAGCCACTTATTCATGATAAACCAGGCTAAAGGTGATGCGATAAGGATGGAAATAAATACGAGCTTTATAAAATCCATTGACAGCATGCTTACTATTGTGCTTACACTTGCCCCCAGTACTTTCCTGATGCCAATTTCCTTATTTCTTTGTTCAGCAGCGTAGGCAGCAAGGCCGAATAATCCAAGGCAGGCAATGAGTATCGCAAGCGTGCTAAATGAAATAAATATTGTCCCGATAC
>JANYAB010000348.1 GCA_025355225.1 Bacteroidota bacterium | reverse complement strand
CTTCATTCACCCGTACATTTAGCCTGCCCGAAAATGTGGTTGAAGATCACATCAATGCCAGCTATCGCGACGGACTGCTTAAGATCGAACTTAAAAAGTCGGGTAAGAGCCTGCCAAACAAAAAAGTGGTGAAAGTAGACTAACAATTTCTGATGATACGACCCGCCTGGTATATCGCAGGCGGGTCATATCTAATTTATTTTTCGACACCTGATATAAATCCTCGTTAGCAAATGGAAAACTTCATAAAAAAATTCAGCGAAACAGGCATAAACGATGTTGCCGAAGTAGGGGGCAAGAATGCCTCTTTGGGCGAAATGTATACTCATCTAACGTTAAAAGGCTTATTGATACCGAACGGTTTTGCTATTACGGCTTCTGCATTCCGTTATTTTATCAGCTTTAATAACCTGGGAAAAGCATTACAGAAATTGATGATTGATCTTGATAAAAAGGACTTTTCAAATTTGACTGAAACGGGTGCTCAAGCACGAAAGCTGATGATGTCGGGACAAATCCCCAATAATCTTCAAATTGCAATTACAGATGCCTATGATTATCTTTTTGATTATTCAGAACAGCACGTTGCTGTGCGTAGCAGTGCAACTGCCGAGGATTTGCCCGAAGCGAGTTTTGCGGGTCAGCATGAATCATATTTAAATATTAAAGGCCATACCGCGCTGCTTTACGCCGTAAGGCAATGCTTTGCATCGTTGTATACAGACAGAGCGATCAAATATCGCGAAGACAAAGGGTTTGATCATAACAAGGTTTACCTATCAGTGGGTGTTCAGCAGATGGTACGGTCTGATATTGGTTGTTCAGGTGTCGGTTTTACTTTGGAACCAGAATCAGGCTTCAGAGATGTGGTGCACCTGGCGGGAGTTTGGGGTTTAGGGGAAAACATAGTGCAGGGCACGGTAAAACCTGATGAGTTCCTGGTTTTTAAACCATCGTTAAAAAAAGGGTTGAAGGCTATTATCCAAAAAAATTTAGGAAGCAAAAATAAAACGCTGGTTTATGCTGATGAGGATGATATCACAAAGTCAACCATCAACACAGATACCCAGGTAGAGATGCGGGAAAAGTTTGTTATTGATGACAAAGAAATTGAAAGACTGGCAAAATGGGCACTAATTATCGAGGATCATTATAATAAGCCGATGGACTTTGAATGGGCAAAGGATGGTGTAAACCATCAGATTTATATAATACAAGCCAGGCCCGAAACGGTACACAGCCGCAAAAAAGTACTCCAGATAAAAACCTATAAATTAGGCGAAAGAGGAACTGTAATAACCAGCGGAGAGGCTATTGGGAGTATGATCACTTCCGGATGCGCCCGTATATTATCTTCACCCAAAGAAGCCGCTAAACTAAATGAGGGAGATATATTAGTTACAGATGCGACCAGTCCTGATTGGGATCCCATTTTAAAAAAAGTTGCAGGAATTGTTACCAACAAGGGCGGTAGAACGAGCCATGCCGCTATTATAGCGAGGGAATTAGGAGCCGTGGCTATTGTAGGCACAGAGAATGCCACTGATACAATTAAAGATGGCGAACAAATTACACTGAATTGTACCGAAGGTAAAACAGGGATCGTCTATCGTGGAAAGCTCAACTGGGACGAAACCATAACCAATATTACAGACATCCAATTATCGAACACGGTTAAAGCACAAATGACTATCGGCGACCCTGAAAAAGTCTTCGAACTATCCTTTTATCCAAATCACGGTGTCGGATTAATGCGACTGGAGTTCATTATCAGTAATTACGTTCAGGTACATCCTATGGCTTTAGTAAAATTTCACCAGGTAAAAGATGAAACTGAGCGTGCGAAAATTGAAAAACTCACAAAACAATATGCAAATAAAGAAAGCTACTTTATTGAAAAACTGGCACAGGGAGTAGCCACTATAGCAGCGGCTTTTTATCCTAAAGAGGTTATTGTAAGAATGAGTGATTTTAAGACGAATGAGTATGCGGGCTTGTTAGGCGGAAAGTATTTTGAACCTGCGGAAGAAAACCCTATGATCGGTTTCAGGGGTGCATCAAGGTACTATCACGAACACTACAAAGATGGTTTCAAACTTGAGTGTGAAGCCATGAAAGTAGTACGGGATGAAATGGGGCTGACAAATGTAAAATTAATGATTCCCTTTTGCCGGACGGTTGAGGAAGGAAAAAAGGTAATTGCCGTAATGGAAGAATACGGCCTTAGCCGCGGCAAGAATGGTCTTCAAATATTTGTGATGGCCGAGATACCAAGTAATGTATTGCTTGCAGAAGATTTTTCTAAAATATTTGATGGTTTCTCTATTGGGTCCAACGATCTGACACAATTAACCCTGGGAATAGATAGGGATTCTGCACTTATCGCAGACTTATTCGATGAACAAAATGCCGCAAGTAAACAACTGATCATTATGATGATCCAGAAAGCGAAAAGGCTTAATAAAAAAGTGGGCTTATGTGGCCAGGCACCAAGTGATTCGCAAGAATTTACGCGATTGTTGGTAGATGCGGGCATAGATAGTATTTCATTTAACCCGGATGCCTTAATAAGAGGTATTCAGAACATCAATCAGGTAACGAATAGACACAAAATTGTATTGCCTGTGTTAAATAAAACAGTTGCAGTAAAACGTTCTAAATCTCTCTTTTATCTCCTATAGGTAAATAAGTTGTTGAAGTTTGTATTTGTCATAGAATAATAGATTATTCTATGACAAATACACTAATATTGAACCTATTGGTAAACAACTAATTATAATTTTACCGCGGCCGTCGTCTTCGCAAAATCTCTCGATAGATGACCATGCGTAGTGGAAGACCAATACGGCGAGCGAAGGCATCCTTCGCAGCCTATTGGCGGACTCATCCGTCGTAACCAACTTCGGCGACCGAAGGCGGAGAGAGAGGGATTCGAACCCCCGGTACCTTTTACAGTACACCTGATTTCGAATCAGGCACATTGAACCGCTCTGACATCTCTCCTTTGATTGTTAATGCCTGCAGATTATTTAATTTTCGCGGCAACAAAAATATAAATTATCGGGACATCTTTTTAGTAAATATAATCAACCTGCTTAATTGTAGCGAAGCTGCCGATAGTATCAGTTCTATGAATAATTACTGCAAATCTTAAAAAATCTATAATTGTGAGAATT
>JANYAB010000334.1 GCA_025355225.1 Bacteroidota bacterium | reverse complement strand
GGTTATATTCTTGATTGCCTTCGTCCGACACAAAGTAGATGTTCCCTTTTTGGTCAAGCGTTGCCCAAAAATCTTTCCCTACCCAATCGGTGTATTGTTTATAAACCTTTGTTTTTGGGTTGTACGATTGTATATCAGGATTATATGCTCCTTTGTAATGTTTCCGTGACGGGAAATAGATACTTTCCCAGGTATTATTAAAAAATAACTCACCTGTTTGCGGATGTTCAAATACACCATGAATGGTGTTGAAAAAATTCTCAAAAAGTCTGACTGGTGTACCCCCCGTATAGGTTACCTTATATTCGCTGAATCTGTTATACCTGTCTGAGTTAAAATAAATTGATTTTGAGTCCCAGCTCCATGAATCAACCACATCACTGGCATCATGAAAAGTAAGCTGTCTGATCTCGCCCCCGGCAAGCGGCATCACATATATATCATTGTTGCCAAATTGATTGGATGAAAACGCCAGCCATTTGCCATCGGGCGATACCCGCGGATTGGTTTCTTCACCCTGCATTGCGGTAAGCCTTACCGCAGCAGGGTTATTAATATCAACTTTCCACAAGTCTCCCTCGTAGCTAAAAATAACTGTTTTACCGTCCGGAGTAAGCGTTGGATTGGAGGCAAAATAAACTCCTCCGTCCTGAGCTTTAACAAAACTGTGAAATCCCAGGAATACAAATAATAACAGGTGCAATTTTTTCATATTACTTAAAATTTATTTGAGTTGAATAAATGTATTTTTGAGGACATGTTAAAGGTAGTGCATTTAAATACATACGATGGTAACGGTGGTGCAGGGAGAGCCTGTATCCGCCTTAACCGCGCATTACTAAGCCAAAATATTGATTCTAAAGTTATTGTGCATTATAAATTCGGAAAAAATCCTCAGATAGGTGATTTTAACACGAATTTATTAGCGAAAGCATATACAGCCGGCACTATTATATTAGAAAGGATATGGGCAAAAAGGTATCTTAAAGCCTTGCGGACCCCCTTTTCCTTCTCCTTTTTTGGGCGTTCGGTTATTCATCATCCGGATGTTAAAAATGCAGATATCATCCATCTCCATTGGGTAAATCATGGGTTCTTAAATCCTTCGCATATTGCAGAAATTGCCAGGTTAAATAAGCCCGTAGTTTGGACCTTTCATGATAGTAACGCCTTTACCGGCGGTTGCCATGTGCGGTATTCCTGCGATCATTTTCATTATGAATGCGGCAATTGCCCGTTACTTAAAAATTCAGGGCCAAATGATTATTCGCATCTGATCTGGAAGCAAAAACACAAAGCTTATGCGAAGTTGAAATTCACAGTTGTAGCTCCCAGTGCCTGGATGAAGGGATCAGTATTGCAAAGCAGCCTTGTAAAGAACAAGGAAGTCAGACAAATTCCAAACACATTGGAAACGACAGTTTTTAAACCATCTGATAAAAAGACGGCGAAAGAACAGGCGGGCTTTGCGGCTGATAAATTTATTTTTTTAACGGGATTTATGCCTTCGCGGAAAGACTCGCACAAGGGTACCGGTTATTTGACCGAAAGCCTGGAGCTGTTAAAAAAAAGACTTGGCCTGGTAGCTGATAACGTGGAACTGGTAGTATTTGGCAATCGTGGTACTGATGATCTGCCCAATTTCCCTTTTAAAGCCAGTTTTTTGGGCACCGTTAATGACGATGAGCAATTGGCCCGCTATTATGCTGCTGCAGATGCTTTTCTGATCCCTTCGCTGGAAGATAATTTACCTTATACTGTAATGGAGAGTTTAGCTTGCGGCACGCCGGTTATCGCTTTTAATACGGGTGGCATCCCCGATATGGTGAAGCATCTGCATAGTGGCTACCTTGCCGCCTATCGCTCTGCAGAAAGCTTTACAGATGGTATGGAATGGATCATTAACCATCTGGACAAAGGCAAACTGCAACGGCAGGCGCGACAAACCGTTATGGATAATTTTTCGGAAGAAATTATATCAAAAAAGCATATAGATTTATACCAACAATTATTAAAACGTCCCCGCTAACGATCGGGGATATAGAGTTTCTATGTTTCAACCGAAATTAAGTGTAATAACAGTTGTATACAACAACGCCAGGGATATAGAACGAACTATCCTTTCGGTTTTAAATCAAACCTATTCAAATATCGAGTATATAATTGTTGATGGGCTTTCGGTTGATGGGACGCTGGATATTGTTAAAAAGTACATGGATAAGATACGCCTGATCAGCGAAAAAGATGAGGGTATTTATGATGCGATGAACAAGGGTCTCGCTGCGGCGATCGGAGATTATGTTTTATTTATGAATTCGGGTGACGAGATTTACGCATTGGACACTGTAGCTAAGGTTTTAGAAACCGCCGATGATGCAGATATTTATTACGGCGAAACCGAAATGATTGATAATAACGGGCAAAGTCTTGGCCGGCGGAGGCATAAGGCCCCGGAACAATTTACATGGCAAAGTTTTAAGTATGGCATGAGTATTAGCCACCAGGCTATTTATATTAGACGCTCATTAACGGAACGGTATGACAGAAAGTACGTGTTAAGTGCAGATATTGACTGGATCATCAGGGTTGCTAAAAAGGCTAAAAAAATAGTGAGGATAAATGAATACGTGGCTAAGTACCTGATTGGAGGAATTTCGAAACAAAAGCATAGGCAAAGCTTGTTGGAGCGTTTTGATATCATGAAAAAGCACTATGGATTACTACCCACCTTATCTAACCATTTTATAATTGCTTTGAATTTGGGGTGGTATTGGATGTTGAATAGAAGAACAAACGATTAGCTTTTCAAATATTAACGAGGAACTGCCATTGGGATTCACAGTTATAAAGAGGAATTCAGCCTGTTATCAATACAAACAAAAAAGCCGCCTCGTTTTCGTTTTCGGGGCGGCTTTTAATCTATAAAAGACAATTTATTTAGCCTTAAATTCTTTAGCCTTTTTCACACCATAGTGTGGTTTGCCTGATGGATTTATTTCTGGAGCGCCAACTAATGTCATGGCACAGCGGAAACCAACCTCAGCACTTGATTCATCCTCGTCCATAAACCGTCGGGTTGCGGGGTTAAGCCAAAATGCCAGGTCATTCCACGAACCTCCTTTGTAGACTTTCGAATGATCGTTTACTAAAGTAGTTGTACCATACAATGTAGTATTTACAGAGTCGGCAGCACCCCTGAAATCCGGGTTATATGGCTTACCGGCCAAAGGATTTTTAGCAGCAGCGTTAGCAGCGGTTACTGGAGGATTAACAGCATTAGCGTTAGCGTTAGCGTTAGCCGCCCCATTTGTGGTGGTGGGGGTATTTAATGCTTGTTGTGTAGCGATAAGATCACTGTACTTCATCTTTTTGCCCGATTTAGCAGGATCCTTAATAGGTTTTCCGTATTTATCTTTTGCATACAGGCCTTTTGTAGGATCAGCTAATCGTTTATTGGTATATTCATTACCACGGAAAGGGTTGAAATCCTCAAACTCTTCAAATGAAGTTTGGCGATAAGTATCCTGCACCCATTCGTTAACGTTGCCAGCCATGTTATACAAGCCGAAATCATTAGGCGTGAATGATCTTACGGGGGCCGTTATATCTGCTTTATCATTCAGATAACCGCCAACGCCCATATTATCACCACTTCCCCGCTTGAAGTTGGCTTGTATTAATCCGCGTGTTTTTTGTTTAGCAGATCGTACACCCAAGCCGTTCCATGGGTAAACTTTGTTGTTGTCAATATTCTCAAATTCTGTATTCCCGATCAGTGATAGAGCCGCATATTCCCACTCCGCCTCTGAAGGAAGGCGATAACCCTGCTTTAGTATACCATCCTCTATACGTACCGGCCTAACTAATTTTCCAGCTTTGCCTTTAGCTCCCGCTACAGGTTTAGCGTTAGGGCTTAGATCGGTCATCATCTTTTTACCGTCAATTCCCTGACCCCTAAACTGGCCATTCAGGTAAATATCGGTATTAAATGGATCTTTGTTGGCAGGCGCCGGGGCGGCTTTGGCGTTTTTGCCTTTCCCTTGCCCGGCTGCATCTTTCCATGTTGTCAGCCTTCCGGTTTCACGCAAAATATTTTCGTTCATCCTGTCGGTTCTCCAGCTGCAATACTCCTGCACCTGATCCCAATTTACACCCACTACCGGGTAGTCCTGAAATGCAGGGTGGCGCAAATAGTTATCTACATAAGGTTCATTATAGGATAGTGGCTTCCGCCATACTAAAGTATCGGGCAGGGCATCATAATAAAGTTCATGATCGTTAGGGAAAGTAATGCTTATCCAGTGCAGATAATCAAGCCAGTCCTGGTTTGATACTTCGGTCTCGTCCATATAAAATGACGGGACAGTAACCCTGCGACGAACATTATTATAATCGTAAGTTACGTCCTGGTCGGCGCTTCCACCCATTACAAAAGTACCACCTTCTATCGGAACCAGGCCCGGTCCGGGAGCAGGATGTGTTTGCCTGAATCTCTCGTAACCTCCGTTGGATTTGTCATTGTAGGTTATCCCGGTCTTTTGCGATTGGGGACGCTTACCGCAACTGCTTAGCAAGGCTCCTAAACCAAACAATGCCAAAGCAGTCCTTGTAAAAAGTATTTTCATATTTTTACTATATATTAATGGGTAAATTTAAAGAAAATGAATTAATAATTAATCTTTGTTGATACATTAATTTTCAACTAAGGATAAACCTTTGTTTCCCTTTAAACGTAAAACTGCGCTTGGAGTTACATTTATCTCAGTTTTTTGACTTAAATGAATAAACTTTCACTTTTTACGTTTTCCATCTTGTTAAAGAAGATGCCCTCAATCAGACATATATTTTAAATAATAAAGCTAAATTGCACAGATGAAGTTTTTTAACTTGAAAGCCGCGAACATTCTCTTTTATATTTCATTTTTACTGCCATCTGTAGCATTATCTCAAGTAATTGGGCCCGGCGGGACAAATACCAATGGCAGCAGTTCAACTCAGATCCCAACAGCAGTTCCGTTCTTGCTAATCACGCCTGATTCCCGTTCCGGCGCGATGGGAGAAGCTGGTGTGGCACTATCTCCTGATGTAAATGCCAACTACTGGAACCCATCTAAGCTGGCCTTTATTGAAGATAATGATGCTTTTGCTGCATCTTATAGTCCATGGTTGCGTTCTTTGGTGCCTGATGTGAGTCTTTCTTACCTGGCTTATGCACATAAGCTCGACGAGCGGAATACAATAGGAGCATCGCTTCGTTATTTTAACCTGGGTTCTATCGACCTGAGAGATGCTAATCAGAACGACCAGGGGACTTATTCCCCTAATGAGTTTTCTGTTGACGG
>JANYAB010000331.1 GCA_025355225.1 Bacteroidota bacterium | reverse complement strand
CAGTGTGATGGTGAACGTGAACAAGATTGATTATTGTTCGGAGGCTTACCGGGTATGATCCTGCAACAATATTTAGCTTCCCTATCGGACCAATAAAGTATAAGTCCTTAGTCAAAGCCGAACGTTGTCGTTCTCTTTACTCACAGCTTAAGTTCGGACTAAAAGAAATGGTTATCTAATTTGCCGATTTATTCCATCGCGACCTTAAGTAATAAGCCGACAATTTTGGCTTCCGGTCCCGCGTGAAAACACCTTTATAATTCATGGCACCTGGGCGCATGGATGCCGCTGCAGTTTTGAAATCTGCAAAACACCATACGTGCATACCAAAAACGAAGTCTTTACCGTCGGCTACATCAAGATACGCCTTTATCAGATCCCTTTGATATTCTTCCGTATACATTTTGGGCTGTTCAGTATGCCCGGGTATATTGGCGTCGGCCCCAAATTCTGTCAGCATAATAGGTTTTTGAGTCAATTTATAGGTTGCGTCGAGTTCGTTGCTTATTCCTTTAATGGCGCCTGGAATATCTCCGCCACCGATATACCAACCCCAGTAACGGTTGATGCAAACCACGTCGCCCAGCGTGAGCCAACGCTGAGGGCCACCCATAACGCCAACGAAGGTTGCCAGCCGTGTCGGGTCTTTCTTTTTAGCCATTTGGATAAGTTCCCCTAAGCACGTCATTCCACGTTCTGTACCCGAATTCGCAGCGGGCGTAGAAGAAGATTGCACTTGAAAAGATGCCGAGCCGAATGGTTCGTTTGCGACACTCCACATAATTACTGAGGGATGATTTTTATCACGGTTAATCAGTTCCTCAATATCTCGCTTACACTGTGCCTGCCTAAGTTTTAAGGCGGTAGTGTCTCCATGGAAATATAAACCCACGGCGGGGATCTCGTCAATTACCAGGATACCTTCGCGGTCCGCCATATTCATGTATTCCTCGTCATATGGATAATGGGAAGTGCGGAAAGAGTTGGCGCCGATCCATTTCAGCAATGAAAAATCCATAACCATAACCGGCAAGGCCGTACCCCGGCCAAATATGGGAAAGTCCTCATGCTTGCCAAATCCTTTTAAAAATATAGGTTTGCCATTCAACAAAACCAGCTTGCTGGTGACTGTAATTGTTCTTACACCCGTTTCGCTCATATAACGGTCGACGGTGTTACCGCCCTGTTTAATGTTCACCTCTACTGTGTACAAAAAAGGATCATCCGGCGACCAAAGCCGGACATTGGGTATCTTCACCATCGCCACGCCTGTACCGGCCTGGAAATGAACAGGCATTTTTATATTTTTCCCATCACCGGAAACTGTTACCTGTCCATCTGCTACAGCCCCTTCCAGTTTTACTTTCACTTCCATATAGCCATCGGCACCCTGGAAACCTGTTTTGATCACTACATCATTAATGGATGTTTTAGCAGGAATGGTGTACAGCCAAACCGCCCGGTTTAAACCCGAGTAGGGAAAAAAATCGTAATTGGTAGCAGGGGTGTTGTGAAAAAACGAAGTTTCGACGGCACCACCGGTTGGAACGCGGCTGGGTTTTAATATGTTTTCTACCTGTATGGTTATCCGATTATTTGCATGCCATTTCACCAGTGGACTAATTTCAAACGCGAATGGCATCTGGCCGCCTTCATGCCGGCCCAGGGGAATACCATTGATCCATATTTTGGCGGCATAAGTAGCGGCGCCGATCCGGATAAAAATGCGCTGGCCTTTCCACCCTTTGGGTATATAACCTTCCGTTTCATACCAGGTTAAACCAAGATAATCGTGCATATCCCCGAACTGGTCATTCCAGCTGCCAGGCACCGCAATAGAGCGGTTGCCAGTCAACCCATCGAACCACTTTTCTTTTTCCCCTATCCCTAACGAGTCTTTTTTAAACTTCCACACGCCAGAAAGGTTTAGGGTGTTGCGAAAATCATTCTGTTGTGGAAACAATGCTATGTCCTTTGCATCGGCCGATTTGAAAGCCTGGGCATGCGCACTTGTTAAATAAATGATGAAGAGTGCGTTCAGTAAAAGCAGTTTTGATTGCATGGCGGTTCTTTATTTATTTCGACGAAAGCAATGCCCCCATTTTCTTCGCGATCAGCCCTGCAGCGTACCCCGGGTTTAAGCGATAAAGAAAATCCATCATTTTGGCATCCTTGCCCACTAACACGCGATAACGATTTTGCTCCATCCCGTTTATAATTATCGCTGCGGCCTTATCCGCAGAAAGGATGCTTTGCGCCCCTTTTGAGGATGAAGCCCCCATGCGGTCGGCCAGGCCTGAGTTGGACATGATGTTGGTGCGGACGCCGCCGGGGAATACTACGGTAACCCTCACATTCGTGCCGTGCAATTCGGAATGGAGTCCTTCTTTCAGCAACTTTACCGCTGCCTTTGATGCGCCATAAATGGTTTGGCCCGGCACGGGTAAAAATCCACCCATACTGGATATGTCTACAATATGGGCTTGCGGCCGGGTAAGCAGGTGGGGCAGAAATGTTTTAATCAAATAAAGTGTACCGTAAAAGTTGATATTCATTACCCGTTCAATAACCTCATAGCTAAGCTCGTTTACTTTTATAAATGGCTGTATGATGCCGGCATTATTGATAATACCATCTACATGTCCAAATTTGCTGATCACTTTTTCTGCCAAACCTTCTATTGCCGATCTATCTGTAATGTCGGTTACAAACACGCTCAGAGCCCCGGCGTTGCTGCCGGCCAGTTGAACAGTTTCCTGTAAGGCGGTCCCGTTAATATCTATGGCGGCAACTAAAGCACCTTTACCAAGCAGGTTTAATACCAACTCGCGCCCCATGCCGCTGCCGCCGCCTGTGACGATGATTACTTTGTTTTGAGCTTTCATTTTGATATCCCTTCCCTGATGGCAACCGGGCCTAATAAGCCTGCAGCCATTAACTGGTCTTCCTTATTTTTAAATTGTTTGTAATGGATGTCGCCTGATTTCGCTTTTCCGATAAAGCCGTTCAATTGACCTGTTGTGACGCGAACTTCAATTTTGTTCTCACCCGGGATCAGTAATGAAGTTATATCAAGCATATATGGTGCAAAAACACGTTTACCGGCAAACATGCCATTGATGTACATTTCTGCAGTAAAATAAACTTTGCCCATGTCCAGGTAAAAGTGTGAAGAAGTATGTGTATTGTCCCATTGAAAAGATGAAGTGTAAACACCTTCTGAAGAAGAAAATTTCAATTGATCATTGGTTCTCCAGTCAAATACCGTGCTGTTTTTTAGTTGAATACTATCTGTTTTTAAATTCCATCGATCAAGCGTAATGATTTTCTTTCCCTGGTCAGTTGCGATCGGGGTTTCTTTCGATGCATTAGCCGTCATAACTTTTTTGGTGGATGCATAAAGGATGACAGAACCATAAGGCGGCATCCGGTAAGTAATAGTGTTGCTATTGTTTTTTACCATTGTTCCTTCGGCAGCATTCATCCAATAACTGCTTTTGTATATTTTGCTGAGGGTTAGGGATAGGGTTTGCCATTGATCGCTCTTGTTCCATACAAATTGGATGCGGCTGCCATCGCTCATATCCCGTTGTACCTCTCTTGTAAAATGGTATTGCCCATTGAACGACACCGGCTTAAGCAAACTTTTTATCCAACTGTTTAATTCAGCCTGAGTTTTAACGTATTTGCTGCCTTTTGCTCTAAGCGCAGCGGTAACAAATTTTGCTGTTTTTAAATCGTTCTCTTTCCAGTTTAAAAAAGACGGCTGCATATGGGGTAAAGTGCCCGTTGCCATAAACTTCATCCCTTTTGAAGCAAGCTGATTTATTTTCTGTGCTGTCTTTATCTGAATGATCGAATCATTTGCTAAGATGAGTGCCTGGTAAATATTTCCACGAATGTTGATCTGCTTATTTGTATTCAATTGAGCATCCTGGATGGAAAGGTCATTTACCCAATCCCAGGTAATGCCGTTTGCCGCCAGTTGATTGATCAAAGGATAAACAATTTGCACCCATTTTACTTTCGCTGCGGTCGCTGCCTGTTTGAAAAGCAAAGGCCCTTCGACGTCGTTTACTTTGCCATTGGCTAAAATTTCCTCCGGGTTATCGGGCATTCCATCTACATCCATAAATGGGAAATAAATGAGCGCATCGGCATGTGATTTCCCTGCACGCAGCGCATACTGGGTCCGGTTAATATACGCATTCACCTCTTTCTGATCCTTCCAAAAGATATTGCCCTCCCCAAGATTGGAAGAAAAGTTTACCGCAGAAACCAGTGGTGTAGAAAAGGGATACCAACCTTCAGATCCCAATTCCGTGGGGGTATATCGGTATGGCACCCCGTGATAAATGATTTGATTGACGCCGGCAGCAAACAACTTATCAACCACAAGTTTAATTTTTTGTGGCGTTGTAGTGTAAGCCCGGCTGTTAAAAACGACTGATTCAGAAGATTCAATAGGGCGATTATACAAATGTCCACCCGAAGTCATGATTTTTAGATTTGCCTCAGGGCCCAGCATGCTTTCTGTTTCCGGGATGGAGGCAAGGCCCGCCTCTGCTATCATGTCAAGGTTTAAACCATAGTCCTGGGTGCGGTGCAGCAAACCTTGTGGTTCCAGCCAATCCTTACCGGCCTTTATAAACTGTTCCCCAAATATTTCGCTAAGAGTCAGGTCATAATCATATTTTAAGCGCCAGTCCTGGTCCGAAAATGAAAAATCAGGATCTGTCTTTGGCCTCATATAAGAAACATAATTATACCCTCTTTGCGTCTCTGCCGGTAGCCATGGGGTGATATCATAACCCCTATGCTTTTTGAAACAGGCAATAAAATCTACTGAATAATGTCGATCAACAGCAAACTCGTAACTGTCGTCAAAAACGGAGCGCATCGGATTGCCAAAGTAAGGCTGCAAACCGGTCCTTTCTCCAAACAAATGCTTATAGAGCTTCAACACTTTCGTGGAATCGAAATGATTGATAACAGGGCCCTGGGTTGTTGTAGCAGTCATCGTCCTTTGGGAAGCTGGTTTACTCCAAAAGGCAATGATCTTCCAGTTACCCGTCGGTGCTTTCCAGTGCAGTGAATCTTTCTTTACAAGGCCAGTCAGAACTACTGTGGTTGAAGGGTCTAATAAAATGGTTTTGGTATTATCGTCCCCTCTTTTGGGCAGCGTCCTGGCCCCAAGTACTGCAACTAACCGTGAAGGAACGGTCGAAGTATTGATAATGGTTGGCACAGCAATAGCGATATGGGCATCAGCCGGGGCATCCACCACAGCAGACTGTAAATTTAAAAATGCGTCGTCGTCTGAAAGAAAAGAACCTCCTGGTGGCCAGCCGCTGCCGTCCGTCATATCCACGGTAATTCCTCTTTTACGCGCTTCGTGCATCACTGTAATTACATTATCGTAATAATCGGGTGTATCCCAGGTTACCGCCTTTGCACGCGCCTCCTTTGTTCCGGGCACAAATAAATTCAAGGGTTGTATTTCCACACCGCCAAAATCATTATCAGCAAAAAGGTTGATCTCCCTTTTTAATTCAGTCGTGTCGACATTATTACCCGGCCACCACCAGCGGGCGAATGGAGCGAATTCAATCGGCGGCTTTTGAAATGTGACTGTATTGAAGTTGTATTTTGGAAACCATTTTTCAATTTTCGACTGTTCTTTTTTAGGAGCATCTTGTGCGAATGAAAACAAAGTGATACTTACTAAAGAAAGGCATAAAGCCAGCATCAGATAAACTTTTTTCATCGCAAACAATTTATTTTGTATTAATCAATATTTCCGCTGATGACAAACCATTTGCAGTGGCTTTGAAGTGAATTACACCGTGTTTGCCAACCGGACGAATGATAACCAAACATCTTCCTCCAAACGTTTTTTGTTCGGGCAATTGAAAGCTTACCAGTTCAGCAGGACTTCCGTTACCTACCGCAGCAATTGTGCCTGCACCATCAACGGTAAAATGAATTGGTATTTCAGCTGTTGGTACAACCTGACCTTTGTCGTCTACTACTTCAACCATAACATAGGATAAATCATTTCTATCACTTCTGATGTGGGTTCGGTCCGCCGTCAGACGGATGCGCCTGGGAGCGCCGGCTGTTTTGAATTCCACTGTATTGGCCTCTCTTCCGTTTTCGACATTCACAGCCTTTAAAACCCCTGGTTGATAGGGTACTTTAAATAAGGCGGTGATGCTGCCTGCTTCCATTTTCTGTTCCGCAATGACTTTTCCATTCAGGGTTAACCGAACCATTGGCGATCTTGAAAACACCCGTACCTCCATTACCTTGCCCTCTGCACCAGGCCAGGTCCAGCTTTGCAATTCATCGGGCCATCCCCAGAGACTTACGTTTTCTACCAAACCGGCGGGAATCGGTACATGTACCGCCATTGCGATAGCGCGATTGCGCCAAACAACGTCGCGGTAATAAGATTGGGTTTTTTTATTGCCAATAAGATCAATGTCACCGCACCATGCATTATACCACGGCCACCCAAGGCTGAACTTAAACTTCCTTGTGCTGTCTAAAGTGCTATGCCCAATTGATGCTTCGCCCATGTAGTCAACTGCCGTCCAAACGAAATCGCCCAACACATAAGGATGTTTTTCCACCATATCCCAGTTCTCCAGCGCCGCTTTAGGAAAAGATTCTGTGCCCATCATCACCCGGTCAGTGAATTTTTGGTGATCGGATTCATACTTGTCTAATTCGTAATTGTATCCGCCAACGTTCAATTGTGCAAATGCACGGGCCGTGGTGTCCCATTTATAACCAGCGTGGTCCCAAAACTGGCACAAGGCTTCTGTAACCGGCCGTGTTGGATCAAGCCTGTGAACTTCACCCGTCAATTGCCCGGTAATTCTTAAACCGGAACTATCCGCCCGTTCATTAATTTCATTGCCGATGCTCCAGAAAATAACAGATGGGTGATTACGGTCCCTTAGGATCATCGCATCCAAATCCTTTTTCCACCATTCTTTAAAGTAAAGGTGATAATCCTCAGGATTCTTTCCTCTTTCCCAGCAATCAAAAGCTTCATCTATTACCAGCATGCCTAAACGGTCGCAAGCGTCGAGGAATTGCCGGGACGGTGGATTGTGACTGGTGCGAATAGCATTAAAGCCATTATTCTTTAGAATTTCAATTTTGCGTTCTTCCGCCCGGTCTATGGTAGCAGAACCCAACGGCCCGTTGTCATTATGAATGCACCCGCCCTTCAGCAAAACTCTTTTGCCGTTTAATGTTAATCTGCTGGCGGCATCAATATGAATAGTCCTGATACCAAAGGTGGTCTCGACGCGATCTATGGTTTTGTTTCCGATCCTGATCTCGGTAATGGTTTTGTAAAGATGCGGCCTTTCCACCGACCATAATTCGGGATCGGCAATTGTTAAACTTTGAGAATCGGTTATAGTTGCATCCTTCCCCAGTTTTAGATTTTTTTGGGTTCGACCGGCAGCTTTTTGATCCGGGCCGACGATTGTGGTCACCAGGCTTATATTACCGCGGGATTGTCCA
>JANYAB010000299.1 GCA_025355225.1 Bacteroidota bacterium | reverse complement strand
ATGAAAAGCATAAACCGGGGGAATTACCCCGGTTTATGCTTTTCATTTTAAGGCTTTACAGAACACCGTATCGCCTTTATCTTAAAGCCCTGCCCCTTTCTTCAGCGAATCCAATGTCCGCTGGTTTCCGATAGTGTTATTTTGGCGGTTAATAGCATCAGTGGCCCATACAAACGGCAGCGTACCATTTGCTTTGGCTTTTTTTGTTATGTAACCTAAGAAATGCATCACAGAATTTACCGACAATAGCGAATCCGCAGGGTACCCTTTTAATTTATCTGCGTGATATGCCGTGCCGAACTCGCCCATAATTAGCGGTATACCCTTCGAAGCAAAGTTTACTTTCACAGTATTAAATATAGAATCTGCGTAATGTTCTTCAGCAAATGTCGCGTTTCGGTCAAGGAAGAGCGGGTTAGTTGTATGAAAGTTTGCTCCCCAGAAATATGCTTCTTTTCCCCAGCTTGCGTCAGCAGATAATATGCAAAAAGTTGGCGGGGTATAGTAATGAAACTCAATCATCATTTTATTAGGTGTTGGGTCGACAGGCATTTTCGCTGGGTTGTTCAGGTATTGATTAGCCAAATCAATTGATGTAGAAGGTGCCTGAATAATCAAAGTACGATAAGTGTTTTTACCACCGGTACTGCGCACTGCATTAATAAACGTTTGGTGATAATGCATTAAGGTAGCAGATGTCGGACCATCCGTGGCATTAGGTTCATTGGCGCTGGCAAACATCAAATGCTCGTCAAAACCCCGCATCGTTGTGGCTATTTGTTCCCAAAGGGCCTTTTGCCTGGCGTTAATGGAATCTTGTTTAGCACCCGTAGCTGTGCAATCGAGCCAGCCGCCGTCCCAGTGGATATTAAGCATTACATACATATTGTCGTTTGCGCAATATTGTACCACTTGTTTTACCCGGGCAAGCCAGGCCGGGTCTATTTGTTCGGTTGTTGTGTTAGGTACTAAATGTCCGTTATGCCAATCACAAGGTAGCCGTATGGCATTAAAACCACTTTGTTTTATCACATCAATAAGCGATTGAGTAATTACCGGGTTTCCCCATGCGGTTTCTCCGCCAGTGGCCTCAAGGGTGTTATAAATATTATATCCCATTGTAATATTTGCAGCCAATTGCGTAGCGGTGCTGCCCATGCCGGTTGCATCGGGCGCTATGGGCGATGTATTATAGGTGGGGAATATGGTAGGGGCTTGGGTAACCGTCAATATTTTCTCCTCCCCACTAGTGGAATTTATACTCAAAATATCAGAGCGGGTCGCTCCTGTAGCATTTGGCGACAACGTGGTTACATGAATGACTGTGCTGCCGCTTTTACCCGACGTTGCGCTTAATTGCAGCCATGAAGAAGGGCCGTTCACATTCCAATCGGAATTGCTGGTAATTGTTATGTCCTGGCTTCCTCCGTCAGACGTGAAAGTTAAGGACGATGCGCTAATGGTTAGTTCCGGCGTCGGATTTTTCGCCTTTTTGCACGCTAAAAGCGTTATAATCGTAGTAAGAACCACTACATATCTAAAGAAATAGTTTTTTTTCATTTTGTTCTATAAATTAATTAAAAATTGAATTCAAATCTTCGTACTAATATTTTACAGCATATTTCATAAATGTTAATTCCTTTTTTCAGCCAGGTTATTTTCTTCTGATTTTCTGTAGCACCCAATTACCAACTTTCACGCCCTGGATCTGTCCGTTATCAATTGCATCTTTAAAATGGATACCTCCCCAAAAACGCGATTGTCCGGCTTCTGCGGCTGCCTGGTAAAATGAGGTAAACGCCCTGGGAACTAAGCCGTACTTCTGCTCAACATTATCGGTATAATGAAAATTATTTCCGAAATAACTGGTCAATATTACTGCTGAAGTAGCTGAAATACAGGAATGCCCGCTCAAATATTCAGGGAAAGGCGGTGTCTGCAAAAGAGGTTTCCAATCAGGGTCGATATATTGACGAATGGCTGTTTCCGGGCGAATGCGGTTACTGCGGTATTTTTCGTCCCAGCAGCACATAAAGCTGTCCATTAGCCCTATTGCCACCATCGTATTGATTTCCATTGCTTTGGAAAATGGCGTATTTGACTTAGCGCAGGCTATGCCCGTTATACCAAGCCAATGCGCACCGGGTGATATCTTTTTCAAACCCACCATCATGTGGCCGTCATTTTCAACGGCAAATGGGTTACAATCCCAAAAACCGGCTATAGTACGTTGTTCCTCTGTTAAAGCTGCCCCGCTATGTTTAAAATTCATCAGCATATAACGATAAAACGTGGAATGTTTATCAGTTGAAAAAGGCACAGGGGCAACAGGCTTAAACTGTGAAGAGGAATCAAGCGTAAACGGACGAACTGTTTTAAAGTATGGCTCAACAGGGGCCATATAGGTAGGCGGTGTCGGATACCAGGTTCCTGGACTTCCTATTGGCGTATACCTTGGATAATTGCTTATACGGTTATAGTTATCTTTTTTAGCGTAAGCCAGAATTTGTTTGCTGATGCCTTCAGCGTATTTTTTTGAACTGTCAATTACTTCATCCAAAAAGCCCGCTTTTTTGCACGAGTCAAGAAAAACCTGTTCATATTTATTCAGTAAAGTACCGGAAGGCTG
>JANYAB010000282.1 GCA_025355225.1 Bacteroidota bacterium | reverse complement strand
CCATTTTTAACGCAGTCTGGCCTCCCAGTTGTACAATTACGCCCTCAGGCTTTTCAAGTTCGATGATCTCGCGGACATGCTCCCAGAACACCGGCTCGAAGTACAATTTGTCGGCCATGTTAAAATCGGTAGATACTGTTTCCGGGTTACAATTGATCATGATAGCTTCGTAGCCCGATTCTTTGGCGGCCAGCAGACCATGCACACAGCTGTAATCAAACTCTATGCCCTGCCCAATACGATTTGGTCCGGAGCCTAACACGATTATTTTTTTCTTGTCAGATACCTGCGATTCATTCTCACCCTCATAGGTTGAATAGAAATATGGTGTTTTTGCCTGGAACTCTGCAGCACAGGTATCCACCATTTTATAAACCCTGCGAATACCCAGGCCTGTGCGGCGCTGGTAAACATCTTCTTCCGTTACATTGCTTAACACATGAGCGATCTGCGCATCTGAAAAACCTTTTTGTTTTAGCGTAAAGAAAAATTCAGTTGGTACATTATTCAGCGAATAACGGCGCAGTTCTACTTCCAGGTTTACCACCTCCTGTATCTGATTTAAAAACCAGCGGTCGATCTTGGTAGCTTTCCTTACAGATTCTATCGGAACACCGAGGCTCAGCGCATCATAAATATGGAACAGCCTGTCCCAGCTCGGAAATTCAAGGCTGTGCATAATTTCTTCCAGGTTGCGGCTTTGCCGTCCGTCAGCGCCCAGGCCCGAACGGCCAATTTCAAGACTCTGACAAGCTTTTTGTAACGCTTCAATAAAGCTTCGGCCTATGGCCATTACTTCGCCAACAGATTTCATCTGCAAACCCAGGGATTTGTTGGCACCTTTAAATTTATCGAAGTTCCAGCGCGGGATCTTTACGATCACATAATCCAGCGTAGGTTCAAAGTAAGCAGACGTTGTTTTAGTGATCTGGTTTTCAATCTCGTCAAGATTATAGCCTATAGCGAGTTTAGCGGCTATTTTGGCAATTGGGTAACCTGTTGCTTTGGATGCCAGTGCCGATGAGCGCGAAACCCTTGGATTAATCTCAATAGCGATGATCTCTTCATTAGCCGGGTTAACCGAAAATTGCACATTACAACCGCCGGCAAAATTGCCGATGGCTCGCATCATTTTAATAGCCTGGTTTCGCATCTCCTGGTAACAGCGATCACTCAGCGTCATCGGCGGAGCTACCGTGATCGAATCACCGGTGTGTATACCCATCGGATCAAAATTTTCGATGGCGCAGATAATGATCACATTGTCCCTGCTGTCGCGAAGCAATTCCAGCTCAAATTCTTTCCAGCCTATTACCGCCTGCTCTACCAAAACCTCGTGGGTTGGTGATGCTTGCAAACCACGACTGAGGGCCGCATCAAATTCTTCTTTTTTATGTACAAAACCACCTCCGGTGCCCCCTAAGGTATAACTTGGCCTGATCACCAAAGGGAAACCGATGTCCTGGGCTGCTTCCTTACCCTCCAAAAATGAATTGGCTATTTTTGAGTTTGCTACTCCAACACCTATATCAACCATCAGTTGGCGGAACGCCTCCCTGTTCTCAGTTTTTTCGATAGCCGCTATATCTACGCCTACAATTTTTACACCGTATTTTTCCCATAACCCACGCTCGTCGGCCTCAATACAAAGATTAAGCGCGGTTTGGCCGCCCATAGTAGGCAATACAGCATCTATTTTTTGTTCGGCGAGTATTTGTTCAATACTTTCACAGTTCAGCGGAAGCAGGTAAACATGGTCGGCAATTACCTTATCTGTCATAATAGTAGCGGGGTTGCTGTTGATGATAGATACGGAGATGCCTTCTTCCTTTAGTGAAAGCGCAGCCTGTGAGCCGGCATAATCAAATTCACACGCCTGGCCAATAATAATAGGGCCTGAACCAATAATTAGAACGGATTTGATGGAGTTGTCTTTGGGCATAGTCTTTTTGAGTATTGAATCTTAAGTTGTGAGTCTTGAGTCTGGCCCTGAGTCAAACGACTATGGACTGTGGACTATCGACTGCTGACTTAAATACTATGCGCTGAAAGGGAAAATCCCGACTTCAGCGTCGGGATGCAAAGATAGAAAAATAGAATTACCCGTACTCATGATTTTCATTTTTTAATTCACCAGGATTTATGGAGATAAAATCATTCTATTTTTCAGTTTTTAAGGTTAGAATATTTCAGTTTATAAGACCATAATATCTATATTTACCATAGAAGAAAACCGCCATAAGCGATATGAGAAAAAGACATTTACCCCTGTTGTTTATTCTTTGCGTTACTGTCGGCAGTTGCGCAATGTTCCAGTCCATGGTTAAGTCAACCTTTCCTTATACTACTACCCTCGTTGTACCAGCATCGTCAAAAACCGGTAAAGAATATTCTGCAATAAGTATGGCTACAAGTTTCGACCAAAACTTTAGCAAGAACGGCAATAATGGGGATAAGATAAATATGGTACGCGTTATTTCCGCCAAATTAATCGCCGTACAACCCACTGATTATAATATCGGCAACCTGGAATCTGTT
>JANYAB010000217.1 GCA_025355225.1 Bacteroidota bacterium | reverse complement strand
CCCGGCAAAAAGAAATATCCACCCCCTTTAACTTGCACAAACCGGGGTATATCGGTCAGCTTTTCACGCGGGCAGCCGGGTATGGTCATATTATATTCCTTTCCGGCGTTATCACCTTTCGGGTCAAAGTTATTGCCGGTTATGGGGTCGCGGTCGTTATACATATCCCCAAATTTGGGGTTGTTTATCCAGGTTTGCTGCACAAACTCAAACTGTCTTTTAATATCCGCATTCACGCAAAAAAACAATATCCCGCGGTCCTGGCCGTCATCCGTGCTGCCCCCGGCAAACTGCGGCCCGTATTGTATGCCCCGCCTCAGCAGCCGGTGACGGTTGGCTGTTTTTATCGATTGCTCCGGTCCGCCGGCCAACGAATCGCGCGGGTTACTCCGGCGGATATGCGACGCTACGGGGCACGACAGTCCCTTGGCGTCGTTATTCATAAAAAAGAAATTGTTTTTATCATAGGTTTCAGCTATGTCTCCCCCGGGCGAGACTACCAATGGCGTCCCGCTGGGCCAGCGGCCAACAAATTTTGCTGCAACCAGCGCCTTGTGTTCTGCGTTTTTTGTATGGGTGTCGAGATAACTGTTGAACGCGGCCACGTCCTGGTACAGCTTCCTGAAGACAAGGTAACTGCCATTGCAGCCGAAATCCTTCAAACGGGTATCGGTAGATAAGGGCGGCAAATAGTTGTTTTTATCATCAGCGCTGTTGATGGTAGGCGTGGCGGGCAGTAATTCATACTCATTATGGTACCCTAATATAAATTCCCCGGCCCGTACGCACGACTGTGTCCCTTTTGGCGTTGCGGGGCTATGTTCAATAAAAGGCTGCGATATGCTGTCGGTAAAACCAAAATGTTCTTTTCTGTTTTCCGGCTCATTGCCGTATACTGATCCTGCCAGCGTAACCCCAAAACGCGTATAATCATCTTTAAGTGATTTAGAAAAAGCATCCCGTTCGGCCGGGTTTGGCGCCTGTATCATCAGCAAAACATCTATACCTGTTTCCTGGATATCCCAATATTCGGGTGCGCTGCTGCCGTCGTCGCCCAAACGCCGGGTACGGTGCGGTTCGGTTATGCCCTCCGTAAACTCTTGCGAAAAGCCTCCCTGCAGCGCCGGGCCAAACTTTTGAATGCCTGCGTAAGTAAACGCGATATTTAAGGCGCAGCCCGGTTTTTTCTTTTTACCATTTTCATCTTCGGGCCGGTCGGCTGTTGTTATTTTGGGCAGGACAGTAGCAAGCCAGTTTTTGGCCAAAGCGGCATCACCAAGTGTTAAAAATTGATATTCGGCATTTGGCAGATGGCCATAACCACTGATAATTATTCCCTGTATGTTTTTTAACTCACCGGGACTAAGCTTTTTTAAGGTTTGAGTTGCCATAGGTTGTTTTTTGCAGGTTTAATACTGAACATTAACAGGGGCGATCGTCACGATCCGTAATAGCCCATCGCGAAGTTCGGCTCGCCATCTGGCCTGTCTAGCTCACTTATTTTTTTGCTCAGGCTCAGATCGGTCAATATATTGCGAACTGTCAAATCCTTGTAAGCGCTGTAAAATACCTGTGCCGGACTTTGATTTTTCCTGATGTATGCTTTAAACGATTCAATATCCTTGGCGCCGCCCCTGGGGAAGCCAATACAATTGCCCCATATCAGGTTCATACCTGCGCTGGCGTGGTCCACAAAATCATCAATGTAATTTTCCCAGCTGCCGTCAAAATTACTTTCAAACAAAATATTGTTCCCGTTATCGATAATTACCCATCGGGCAAAATGAATAGTGGCCAGGTCGAGCAGCGTGCCCTTCACCGATTTAACCTGGATACTGATGATCCAAAGTATCAGGTGCAGCAAAAACCGCGAAAATATATTTTTCTTAACGGGCACCACCACGGTCAGCTGGTTTTGGGTCACCAGGTCTTCCATATCATACAAATGGTTCTGCGTTTCAACGGTTATCTGTGGATTGTTTCCATCGTATCGTATACCTACCAGCCATTCCCATATAGTATTGAGCACCGCCAAAAATGGCGCCCAAAAAGATACTTTCGTGGGTGGGGGATTGTCTAAACAGGAATTTGCCGACCGCAAAGTTTCACAATCTTTATAAAGCCGGTCGATAGCCACCTTATCCAGTTCGCTGACTTCACCATTATCTAATTGACGGTCCATTTTTATGCGCAGATCGGCACTTTCCTGGATAATATCCCGTGTTGCACCCCGTAATGCAATGTAAAAGGTTGAGTCAATACTCCGGCTATTCAGAAATGCTGCGGCGGTAGCTTCAATTAATAAAGTTCCGGGCTGATAATCGGCACACTTAGAAAAAACCGCGTCCAGGGCGGGAGCTATGCCTTCATCAATTAATTCCTTTGCATACCCGTCAAAGTCGCCATCCAGGTTACTTGTAAACAAAAGCCGTTTAGCTTTACTGTTTGGGTCGGCAGCGGGTAGTATCACAAACCGTGCAAAATGGGTTAAGCTGCTTTTGCTGAAATCAATTTTAGGCCCCTTGCCAAGCTGCTGCCCTATACTAGTTAGCTCGCTTTCAAGCCAGGATGCATTTTCTTCCCCGGCTATGGGCAAGATAAGGGTTAATGCGGATTGCTTCATAAGGTGGTATATCTTAAGAATAATTAAAAAATAATTAACTCGCTGTTATAGGGTCCCCAGATTCAAATATATCGTAAGTTAAAGCATTTTTCTTATACTTTAAAATGAAGCAAGCGAAGGTTAAATTATTTGTGTATCTAACGCTGCCTTTGTTTGTGTAATGATTAACAAACCATAAATAATGTGCTTATTAAATATCTGCGCGTTTTGTGACGACAACTCAGCGACACAGCAAATGGTTAATCCTTAACCCGATTTGTACCGGAAGTAATTAATCTTCGTCTATAAAAGATCGACTTAATATTGAAATCAAACTATTACATTTATCGCATGTTATATCACCGATGTATTAATAATTTGGCCCATTACATAATTAGAAACCATTATATCCACTTATTTAATGTCCGAAAACATGCTGCATCATAATCGCGAATTGCCGTTTCTGCAAGGTGGTGGCGAGATGGGACAATTGCTCCGTTCATTAAACTGGTCTGATAATCCGTTAGGTGACCCGGTTTCCTGGCCCGCTGCGCTGAAACAAACCGTGAGCATGATGCTGACGACCGCATTCCCGGTACTCATCTGTTGGGGCGAAAATTATATCCAGTTGTATAACGATGCTTTCCGCCCAATCAACGGCGCAACGAAACACCCCCAGGCGATGAGCGGCAGTGCTAAAGATACGTATGCGGAGATATGGGATCAAATTGGCCCCATGTTTAAATCGGTTATGCAAGGGCAGACTATTGGCTTTCCAAATTTTATGGTGCCGCTTGACAGGAATGGCTACCTGGAAGATTGTTATTTTGATTTTTCTTATAGCCCTATACGGGATGAAAACGGCCGGATTGGCGGAGTACTAGTGATCTGCATGGAAACCACCGAAAAAGTCAAGGCTATTAAAAACCTCGAAGTCCAGCAGGAGAATATTCGTAGTATGGTGAGACAAGCCCCTGTGGGCATGTGCATTGTAAAAGGCAGCCCATTAATGGTAGAGGAAGTTAATGACCTGTTTTTGGAGATCATCGGTAAGGAGCGGGAGATTTTCAAAACAGTACCTTATTGGGTCGTCAATGCAGAAGTGGCAGCCTATTACGAGCCGATCATCGACGAGGTATTAGCGACCGGTGAAACCTACCACGCTAACGAACATGAGATCACGCTCATCCGAAAGGGCAGGCCTGAAACCGTTTTTGTTGATTTTGTTTTTGAGCCGATCAAAGACGTCACCGGCAATGCCGATGCTATCATTATCGTCGCTATTGATGTATCGGATAAGGTAACGGCGCGAAAAAAGATTGAGGAAAGCGCGGACGAATTGCAAGCCATCAATGAGGAAATCACCGCAGTAAACGAAGAACTGACCTCAGCCAATGAAGAATTGGGGGCAACCATCGAGGAACTGGCAGCGGTAAATGAAGAGTTGGCCACAACTAACGACGAACTCACCCAAACCCAGGTCAGCCTTCAGCGCAGCGAAAAACTTTTCAGGTCGATTGCTGCAAATATTCCGAACTCTTTAATTGTTGTCATCGATAAAGACCATAGGTATAAAATGGTAGATGGTGACATTATGGAAAAAATGGGCTACAACCGGAAGGATTACGAAGGAAAGCACCCTTCAGAAATATCACTTGAACGGTATGAAGCTTCCAAACATTTGTTTGAAAAATTAATGGCCGGGGAACAATTTTCGGTAGAGCGCAAAGGACCCGGCGGAGAGAGTTACCTGGTGCATTTTGTACCCCTTAAAAACGATCATGATGAGGTGGATGCCGGTATGATCATCCTTTTTGATATTTCTGATATTAAGCTGGCGGAGGAAAAAAGTGCCAAGCTGGCGGCGATCATTGAATCCTCGGACGACGCTATTATCGGCAAAACATTGGAAAGCGTGATCACCAGCTGGAATAATGGGGCCGAACGCATGTTTGGTTATACCGCCAACGAGATCATCGGTGAAACGATCTACAAACTTATACCACCCGACAGGGTGGAGGAGGAACCCCGCATACTTTCGCGTTTAAAAAACGGCGAGCGGGTAGAACATTTTGAAACGAAAAGATTGACCAGGGAGGGCAAGCTTTTGGATGTTTCCCTAACTATTTCGCCCATTAAAGACCCTCAGGGTAATATCATCGGGCTGTCGAAAATAGCGAGGGATATTACCGAGAGGAAACGGGACGAAACCAGGAAGAACGATTTTATCGCTATGGTTAGCCACGAACTGAAAACACCGCTTACGTCGCTTACGGCTATTGTACAGTTAGCGCACTCCAGGCTAAAGAAAAGTGATGATGCCTTTTTAATCGAGGCAATGGATAAAGCGAATATCCAGGTAAAAAAAATGAGTAAAATGATCAATGGTTTTTTGAATGTTTCCAGGCTGGAATCAGGAAAAATATTTATCGATAAAAGTGTGTTTAACCTGGCGGATCTTATTGGGGAAGTAATTAAAGAAACAGAATTAACAGTATCAAGTCATACCATTAAATTTGAAACATGCCCCCCTGTAATGGTCAATGCAGATCACGATAAGATCGGCTCAGTAATTATTAATTTAATCAGCAATGCGGTTAAATACTCGCCAAGAGGCAAACTTATAACAGTAAAATGCAATGTTGTTGAACAAGCGGCAATTATTAGTGTCGCCGATGAAGGAATGGGCATTAAATCAGCAGACATCGGAAAAATATTTGACCGCTATTACCGCGTGGAAACTAAGCATACCCAGCATATTTCCGGCTTTGGTATCGGCCTGTATCTCAGTGCCGAAATTATTAGACGTCATGACGGTAAGGTATGGGTGGAAAGCGAATCAGGCAAAGGTTCCACTTTTTTCTTTTCCCTGCCGCGTTCGGGTTAGAGGCATTTCATACGATCCATCTAAGATTTTATAATACAAAGTCGTTTGTGCTAATTGAAGAAACGGACTATGATTAACCAGATAGAAAATAACAATCCTCTCAGGTAACAAATTCATTGAATTAGCTTCATTAAAGCAGATTAACAACATTGTTACCGTCAATAAACCAATGTTTTTAGCAATTTTACAAAACCATACCACAATCAGAAGGTATCAAATGAAATCTAACTAAAATTTTGATAGCAATGCTTATTTATGAGATATTTATCAAAAATACAATCATCCTTTTTTACCAATGGCGAATACTTTTTTTAGTGCAGGTACTGTCCGCGCTTTATTGCTTACCGGTTTGCTTGGTCTATCCTTATTTACTTCGGCACAAAACTCAAAGGCAAATAAAGTAGCAGCGCCCGAAGTTGTACCGGATACCAGTAAAGTGAACTTACTTTTGCCTGTCAGAGTAAAAGATACGGATCAAAATAATGCGGGTCAGTATTTAACATTGCAGCAGTGTATTGATTATGCGCTGCAGCATCAGCCTGCGTTAAACATCGCATTAATTAATGTAGATGTTGCCAAAACAACCAATGCTATAAATTTAGCCGGAGCATTGCCGCAGGTAACTGCATCAGGCGATCTGATACATTATCTCCAGCAGACCCAAACTCCGGGAGCAAACGGCAACACAACCACTGGATCAACCAGGCAATCTGTTGCCAACACCTTCGTGCCGGGATTAGCCGTTTCACAAAACATTTTTAACCCCAGTCTTTTGTATGCCTACAGAAGTGCTCCATTACACGTTAAACAGGCACAACAGACCACGGACAGCACCAAAATATTTGTAGTGGCTGCGGTTAGCAAGTCATTCTATAATTTGTTGCTTACGCTCGAACAGATCAATGTTTTCAAAGAGGATACCACACGCCTGGGTAAAAGCCTGCGCGATGCTTATCATCAATATAAAGGTGGTATTGTGGACGAAACAGATTATGAGGAAGCTGGGATCACTTTAAATAATTCCAGGGCCCAATTAAAACAAGCAACAGAGAATGTTATTCCGCAATATTCAGTTTTAAAAAGACTAATGGGCTTTCCTCCCGAACAGCAGTTTAATGTGGTTTTTGATACTTTGGAGATGACGAAAAGTATCCACATTGATACGGCCCAGCAACTGCAATATGAAAAACGCATTGAGTTTCAGCAGATCAGAACAGATAAAGATCTGCAGTTGCAGCTTGTAAATTATTATCGTTATTCTTTTTTGCCCACGGTATCTGCGTTTTATAATTACAATCTCGACTTTCAAAATAATAACTTGTCCAATCTTTTTTCAGCTTCGTACCCAAGCCAGTTAATAGGATTATCGTTCAACATACCCATTTTTACCGGATTTTCGCGGCTCAACAACCTGAAAAAAGCCAGGCTGCAGCAACAAATTCTCAACTTGAATGAAACCGATCTGAAATCTCAGATATATTCAGAATATACAACGGCATTAGCCAATTACAAAGGCAATTATTATAATTTACAGGTGTTGCAGAAAAATGTGGCCATGGCAACCAGGGTTTACTTTGTGGTAACCTTGCAGTATAAACAAGGAATTGTTCCTTATCTGAATGTAATTACCGCCGAATCGAATTTGATAACATCAGAGATCAATTATTTAAATGCTTTATTCCAGGTTTTATCCAACAAAATCGACTTGCAAAAAGCGATGGGAAATATTTCTTATTAAAATGTATAATAAACAGTCCTCAATGAACAGAGTTATATTAAGCGCGATTTTTGTAAGCTGCCTGCTGCTGGCGTCCTGTACAAAAAAACAACCACCTCCCAACCCGGTGATACCTGTTAATTTAATGAAAGTAAAGGCGCAGCGTGTTTTGTATTACGACAAATACCCTTCAACTACAGCAGCATTAAGCCAGGTTGCGCTTTTGCCGCAGATACAAGGGGCCGTTACGGCCATATATTTTGTGGAAGGCAGTCATGTTAATAAAGGACAAAAACTCTATGAGATCGATAAAAGTATCTACCAGGCCAATTATGATGCGGCAATAGCAAACTTAAGGGTTCAGGAAGGCAACATGGTGCAAGCTCAGCAGGATGCCGATCGTTATGAATATTTAAATAAATACAATGCCGTTGCTAAACAGCTATATGATCACGCGATCATTACCCTGCAAAATGCGAAAAATCAGGTGCGATCTTCCCAGGAAGCAGTAAAATCGGCCAAAACGAGTTTAAATTATGCAGTTGTATATGCTCCTTTCGGCGGGTCCATCGGATTTAGCCAGGTAAAGCTGGGCAACGTGGTAACACCAGGTTCGACCGTATTGAACACCATTTCAACAGATGACCCTATGGCGGTAGATTTTCTGATCAATGAAAAACAACTGCCGCTTTTTGAACGGATGCAAAATAACAGGCAGCATGCCCCGGATTCTCTGTTCACTATTTTAATGCCTGATAACACACTTTATCCTTTTACCGGCCGGATAGCTGTGATAGACAGGGCAGTTGACTCGCAAACAGGCTCCATCAGGATACGTCTTGTATTTGACAATCCTAAAAACTATTTAAGGGTTGGAATGAGCTGTGTGGTAAGGGTGCATAACCAGGATACAGAACCGCAACTGGTGCTGCCAAGCAAAGCTGTTGTAGAGCAGATGGGTGAGTATTTTGTATTTGTGGCAAAAGACAGTGTTATCAATAACCCCGGCGCTCATTCAGATTCGGCAAGTAAGCCTAAGCTCGTGGCACAACAAAAGAAGGTTATGCCTGGACAAACAATCGGGCCAAATGTGATTATAAAGAGCGGAATTAGTGCCGGAGACCGGGTAGTTACTGATGGAGTGCAATCCCTGCATAACGGCTCGCAGATTACTACGGCCAACAAGGTAGCCCCGTCTCAAGGCGGCAAGCGAAATTAATGTTGACGATTATTTACACAGATCTTTCTGCGTTTTAGATGATGATAATGTATGATTGCTAATACCTTTATTAAAAGACCTGTAACGGCTATAGTTATCTCCATTGTACTGGTAATTACCGGTACGGTGTGTATTTTACTATTACCCGTAGACCAATATCCCGACATTACTCCGCCTATTGTACAGGTTAACGGCCAGTTTACAGGGGCCGATGCGCAAACTGTAGAACAAACCGTTGCAACGCCTATTGAAGAACAGGTGAATGGCACACCCGGCATGGAATACATGCAAAGCAACAGCACCAACAACGGCTTAATGTCAATGAACGTAACCTTTAAAATAGGTACTGATATTGATGTTGCGGCCCTTGATGTACAAAACAGGGTGAGTATTGCTACGCCTTTGTTGCCAGCTGTGGTAAGCCGCCTCGGACTTACTGTTCGTGCCCTTAATCCAAGTATGCTGATGATGGTGGCGATCTATGCGCCAAAGGGATCGCATAATATTACTTTCCTTGATAATTATACCAATATTTTTATCCAGGATGCCCTTCTTCGCGTACCTGGCGTAGGCAGCATTAACCGGTTTACGGATGATTTCAGTATGCGTATCTGGATGAATCCTGAGAAAATGGCTGCGTATAGTTTAACACCTGCGGA
>JANYAB010000197.1 GCA_025355225.1 Bacteroidota bacterium | reverse complement strand
GGTACGACTTATTCCATACTTCTCTGACAAGGTACGGTAACTTAGCCCCTCTACGTTATGATCATTAAGGATCGCCAATTCTGTTCTCTGTTCCATCTTTCGTTTACTTAATGTGTAAACCTATTTCAGGACGAGACAGTGTGATGGTGAACGTGAACAAGAACTTCAGAAACCAGGACTAATCCCTACCACATTCTGCAAATAATTATCCATCATACCAATATCCGCCACATCATTCAAATAGCCGATATACATATCTGGCCTTACAATTATGGCTTTCTGCCTGTGCGGATCTGCCTCAAACACATTAAAAACATCCAGGTTTTTGCCTGAAGGAGGTAGATAAAAGAAGTTTAAAATGCCTGGATATTTGTTGGTGATCCATTTAGCGATAGTGAACAGGTATAATTCATCAAATTTGCCTAAAATGATGAGTGTAAAACCGGGCTTGCTGCACCATTCGTGCAGATCGGTTTCTGTTTCTTTTTTCTCGTCGAAAACTTTTAAATAAGGAAGCCTGTCACCCGCCTTTACCTTGGTTCCTTTACTTAAATGCAGGTTGATATTGCTGTCGCGATAAGTGATCCCAATTTGCGAAACCGCTTTAAAAAAGAAAGCTTTCAGATTTTTATTTTTCCAAATTATATTTAAAAATTTAAACCATATCCATCTCTTAATTAACCCTATGAACCAGTTGGTAGACGTTACCAGGTTAAAAGCTTTATCGGTGGTACTTAGCAATTCTTTTGCCACAGGCATCCGCTCGTTAGCGTAGCTATCAAGTATGTTAGGCTTAATCTGCTTATTAATAACTCCCGCCAGTTTCCAGGCAAGATTATAAGCATCCTGCAAACCTGTATTCATGCCCTGCCCGCCGACAGGAGAGTGTATATGGGCCGCATCGCCTATGAGAAAGCACCGCTGCTCACGAAATTTATCAGCCATGCGATGGTGCAGCTTATAAGTAGTGAACCAATTATTCTCCACTATTTTCAGCGTTGATTTAGTGAGACCAGATAGGTAAGGTAAAATCTCTTCCACTTTAATGTCTTCTCTTTCACCAAACTCTTGAGGTAAGTTGCCAATAATACGGTAGCAATCATCCTCAGGCATGGGAAAAAATCCGGCAAGGTTTTTTTTATCCAGGTATAACTGCACAAAATCTCCGGTTAAAAAAGTCGCATCAAGTTTAACGTCGGCCAGGTAAAAAAAACTGGGATAAGTGTCGCCCTTAAAAGGTATCTGCAATTGTTTGCGCACTGTGCTATGGGCTCCGTCTGCTCCTATGACCCAATCGCATTTGAGCGTGTATTCACCGTCATCGTTTTTTATTTGTACATCCGTACATTCTGTCTTTTGGTGTAAAGAAATTAACGAAGTATTCCAGTAAACAGGACAGCAGTTTAGCGTCAAATAGTCAAGTAAAAGTCGCTCGTTTTTGCTTTGCTGGTACAGTAATGTGTATGGAAAGGCAGTTAACCCGTTGCCAATGTCATTTAACAGGAGTAAAGCTTCTTGTTTCCCATCCTGGTTAAAAGTTAGTCCCTTTGCCTGCTTCCCGTTGGCAATTACCTTATCTATAACGCCCATCTGCCTGTATATTTCGAGCGATCGAGCCTGCACAGCCAGCGCATTTGAATGATTGGTAGGGCCTTGTTTATTGTCAATTATAATGGGCTGAATGCCATAACGTAGTAACTGCGCCGCCATCA
Organism: Bacteroidota bacterium; assembly: GCA_025355225.1. GTDB lineage: Bacteria > Bacteroidota > Bacteroidia > Sphingobacteriales > Sphingobacteriaceae > Mucilaginibacter. The sequence goes on along the minus strand of JANYAB010000197.1, from coordinate 6,331 downwards.
TCAGCCCGGAAGGACCGGCCCCGACAATTAATGCGGTAGTTTGCTGTTCTGTAATGCCCATCTGTCAGGAATGAAACAGCAAAAATATTGCCGGACGTTTATGCAGATCGGGTATCTTTTGCCTCCATTCGGCTATGGTCTTGGTTTGCACAAATTCATCGGCGGCAGTAAGATCACAAGCAATACATAACCTGGTTTTAGGGGCACATGATCGCAAAATCTCCTCAAGCATTGGGTTATTGCGGAAAGGGGTTTCGATAAAGAGCTGCGTTTGATTATGCTGTTGCGACAACGCCTCCAGTTCCTTAATTCTTTTACTTCTTTCTATCTTATCGATGGGCAGGTAACCATGAAAAGTGAAGCTTTGCCCGTTAAAGCCTGAAGCCATTATGGCAAGCAGGATAGAACTTGGCCCAACCAGGGGAACCACCTTTATCCCTCTGCGGTAGGCTTCGGCCACAATTTCGGAGCCTGGGTCGGCTACGCCGGGGCAACCGGCCTCGCTCATTAAACCAACATCATTGCCTGCAACTAATCCTTTAAAAAAATCGTTTATATCGTTATCACGGTTGTGTTTACCATAATCATGAATTATCAGCTCGCTTTGCGGTGTTTTTAAGCCAGCCTCTTTTAAAAATCGGCGAGCGGTTTTTTCGTTCTCCACAATATATTCTTTCACCTGGTTAATAGTATCAACAAGGTAAGGAGTAAACGATTTAGCTGCAGCCTGTTCGGCGAGCGGTACTGGTATTAAATAAAGTGTTCCATGGGACATATTGCAAAGTTGCTTTTTTTGTTTTAATTTAAGCTATCAGAAAATTATTTGAATATGAAATCATTAGGCATCAACTGGTTTATAGAAGGATCAATAGATTTTGAGCATAAAAAGTATATTCTGCTCAACTATCTACAAGAGATCAACCGGCATTTTGACCGGAGCAGGTTGTACCCAAATCTTACTGACCTTATCTTCCATTATAATAATCTATTGGATTTTAAGCGGAATAAAACCGTTTTGCAGCAGGCTTTTCCGCAACAAATGACCAAGGCAGATATTGAAGCTGTTGAACTGACTTATCAAAAGATCATACAGGACGATGGCTCAATGCGCGAGATAGAAATTATTATCTCATACGCTTTGCAAAAAATGGATCCGGCTATTCAAATCGGCAAAGAAATATATGATTTTGTAGAAAGCAGGCTAAATATCGATCCTGTGGGCCTTGTACCGCTGATGCCTTATAGCGGTTATTTTTCGTTGCGCAACGGAAATGCAAGGACTAACTGGGTGTATGAATACCAGATCACCATTTTCGAAAATAAGAACGACAAATTCAGAGGGATAAATATCCAGTTTGTGGATACTTATGATCAAAGTATTACCAATACGCCTGAAGCTATAAAACTCGACCTGATCAGTAAGCATAAGCATTTACCAAACCCAGCGGTGTATTATGTGGCAAGCGATATTAGCTTTCCATTAGAGCAAACGCTGTTACCAGTGGCAAAACGGAGTTTGGTGAAGTATATATCGAGTGCGGCCTGAAGGTTGTACGTTCAACGTGTTACGTTATACCGAAAATACATTTCGGAAGAACGGCAAACGTGATACGTACAACATAAAACTACTTCCCTTCCTTTTTGTAGTCCTCATTCAAGCCCGCAAGCACTTCTTTTGTTACATCAAGACTTTCATCGCCATATAACATAGAAGGGTTCGCCTTTGAGTACGTAAGCACAATTTTATAGCCTTTAACCTTTGCGTATGTTTTTAAATAAGCAGCGATCCTATCGTATAACTTTGCGTTTTGGTCTGCGCTTTCGTCCTGCAATTGTTTTTGTGTGTTTTGGCCAAGCGCTTCCAGGTCCTGTTGTTTCTTTGCTAAGCGTTTTTCGGTGGCCGCTTTTTGCATGGGGGTTAACGATGATGCCGTTTTTTGATAAGTGGCCACTTCCTTCTGGAAAGCTTGTCCCTTTGTAGCTATTTCCGCCTGAGCCTTTTGCGAAAGATCCTGCAGTTTTGCTTTTACAACTTTATAATACTCGTAATTGTTGACCAGCGTGTCCGAATTTACAAATACGATAGTGGCGGCCGGCTTTGCATCTTCCGTTTTTAGGTTTTGTGCACCGACAGCAAATGATATTAATGTTATCCAGACGGTTATGATCAATGACCTCATCTATTTTCTTGTTTAAGTTTTTAAATTTAAAAGCTGCGAATTTACATCTTAAAAATATAAATAAACAATATACCCTCTCTAAATCTCAACCAGTTGATGAGACTTCAGAAACATTAATTTATTAAATCAGATATTTCTTAAAAAAATGAAATGCAAAGTCTACCTTACGTGTAAAGGTAATTCACCTATTATTTTGATTTTGAAGATGTTTTGGATTTACAGAGTTTAGATTGTGCTTTATTTAAGCTTCAAAAGGGCCTCTTTTATCCTCGGTATCAAGTTCTTTATGTCCTCCAAAGTACACGCCCCCACTGATGCCCTAAACCAGCTAATACTGTCATCAGTACCGAATGCCGAGAAAGGCACCAATGCAACTTTTGCTTCTTTGATCAGGTAGAAGTTAATATCAGTTGAGTTTTTTAGCAAATCCTCATCTGGGGTAGTTTTACCTGCATAGTCCACTTTAACGGTTAGATAAATAGCGCCCATCGGTTCAATGGAATCTACATCAAAACCTTCTGCTTTTAATTGTTGAAAGCCTTCGTGTAAAGTATTCAGGCTATTTTGAATTTTTGATTTGATGTCGGCGAGGTAGCTGTTCACGTTATTTTCCTGTTTCAGAAATTTTGCCATCGCCACTTGTTCCGCCTTGGGCGACCATGCTCCCATGTGCCCAACAATCGCTTTCATGTTATTAATAATTTCTGCCGGTCCGAAGCCCCATCCTACGCGCACCCCTGTTGACGCGAAGCATTTAGAAGCACCATCGATAAAGATCACATAATCCTTTAACTCGGGGCGCAAAGTAACCGGGTTAAAATGCTGATGACTGCCAAAAGTTAATTGCGAATAGATCTGATCGTAAAGCAGGTACAAAGGTTTTTCGCCAATAGGACGGCTTTTGTTTTCTGCTATTACCTGGTCGCATATTTCTTCCAAGTCCTTCTTGCTGAACATTGTACCGGTTGGATTTAGCGGCGAACACAAGGATAACAAAGCAGCACCTTTTAAATGCGGTTTTATCTCATCGGCCGTAGGCATAAAATTATGTTCGGCACGGGTTTGAACGATTACCGGTTCAGCACAGGTTAAATCGCAGTAATGGTTGTTGTTCCACGAAGGCGCAGGGAAAACTACTTTGTCCCCCGGATCTACTATCGCAAGGTAGGTAGAGTAGATCAATGGCCTTGACCCCCCCGAAATCAATATCTGGGTAGGTGCATAATCCAAATCGTACCTGTCTTTAACAAATTCGGATACACTTTCGCGCAGGTTAAGCATCCCATCCGCTGGCGGATAATTGGTTTGATTATTATTATAAGCCTCAACAATGCCTTCCTTCAGCTGTGACGGTATGGGGTATATATCCGCATCAAAATCGCCAATAGTTAAATTAGCAATGTTTTGTCCTTGTCTCTTTAACTCGTTTATTTCGCCCGCTATTTTTATAATTTCAGAGCCACTTAAATTCTGGGCTAATACAGATACTGTCATGATTGATGTGCAAATGTCGGATGTGTAAATGTGCAGATTTTAATTTGAAAATGTAAAAATGTGCCTATTTGAAAATGAATGTTACAAATTCAAATATCTTAAATATATATTTTTAAAACCCTATAGATAAACCCTTTAGCTTCTTATAGATACTGAACGCAGTTTAATGATCCGCGCCCAGTGCAACAATTTCATAATCGGGTAAACAGGGTCAAATTCAAACCATTTGGCGGCAAAGTTGGCACTGTTTGGCCGTTTATGATGGTTATTCTGAAACAACTCGCCCAATAACAAAAAATCAAATGGGGTGGTATTTTTAGATTTATCATTATTGTCAAAATTAGCATAACCATATTTGTGGCCGCACCAGTTTACTATGGCGCCCTGAATCGGCCCCATCATAAAATGTATAGGTAATAACAGAAACATCCACCAATGGGTAGCAAAGGCAATATAAAACGCCACATATAGTGCACCAAAAACAATTCTGGACACCATGGTCGAGCCCCAATAATCCAGCAAACGCCATTCGGGGTAGTTGCCTTTAAATTGCGCATCCGGCTCTTTCAGGCGTTTTTCATAAAGCTTATAACTCTGGGCTGTGCGCCACATCATCTGGAAAACATCTCTAAAAAAATATGGAGAATGCGGGTCCTTTTCTGTATCGCTGAACGCGTGGTGCTCGCGATGCATAATGGCATAGGCACGGGGATTTAAAAAAGAAGACCCCTGGCAAAGAAATGTCAGGGTATGAAAGCAGCGTTCGTAAAATTTATTGGTCGTAAACATCTTATGAGACGCGTATCTGTGCAGGAAAAATGTTTGAAAAAACAACGACAGGAACCAATGGCAGAGAAAAAATACTAAAATGATCACTTAAGAGAAGAAATTAACGGTAAAAAACTATAGTGCAAAGATATATATTATTAATGTTTTGTGCTATTCAAAAAATAGCCATATGTTTTATATAAACGGGATAATCAATAAAATGGTTTGACCGAATGGATACAATGTTCTTTTTTTGCTGTGTTATTTTTCAGTCCCATTGTTAAAATAAAAAAACCTTAATCCGGCAGCAGGATATTGTTTTTCCAGTTTCTCCTGTATTGTTTTATACACGCGTATTTCAGGATAAGCTGCAACACTTGTTTCGGCCACGGCCCAATTCTGGACATCTATTTTTGCCAGTCCGTGGCATGTGTTTGGGATGTCCTTTTTACTGAAAAACCGTTGAAGCGGTTTACATTCGCTTGTATTATCAACACAAATAATCATCCTGGGCACATTAGCCGAAAATAAATTTGACGATAAATTATTATCCCAGTAACCCACAAAACTAAATGCCGGTAAAACGCACCAGCACATCAGCACCAGCTTATTCCATCCCCTGGTAACTTGAAAAACACTTATCCCATTATTCTTTTTCCAAAAAATGAAATATAAAAAAAGAATCATTGCCACATTCCAGGGCCAAAGTACATTGTAACCCCTGTATCCCAGCGGGCCCAACAACAGCAAAACAAACAAGTGCATCGCTACAAGGAATTTTACGGATTTTGATCGTGTTTTTACAAATAGTAACCCAATACCCGCAAGCAATTCTGTAACACCCAATACGTAACCACTGTAATGTATCCAATTTTGACCGGCAATATTAGCGGGGAGTTTTAAAAGGCCCTTCAGTATCATATTAGTCCACACCTTTGTGAGAAAACCTTCGTTCAATTTACTAAGCCCGCTATAGAAGTAAGTTGATATTAATAGAAATGAGATAGACGACACGATATACTTTGGAGTATTTGTATTAATAATGAAAATTATAATGATAAAAACATACAGATACTCCCATGGCAGCAGCCTGTTTTGATCAAGCAGACAAGAAAAAATTTCTGTTGCCAATAAACCAGCCAGCAGGAATCTATTATTTTTTAAGAAAAGTAATACCAATAATAAAAGTGACAGGGCAAATAAAATTGCATGTATTATTGGAGGGATTCGATCAAAACATTCAAAAAGAGGTACTGTCGGCAATAGTCTGTTAGTAGTCCAAATCCTCCAGCACATTAACTTTGCAAACAACCAGTATAAGCAAGCTATTTTCAGTAATAAAATGTTTTTGTCTTCATTATAAAAAAGAGTATTTAACCTAACCATTATTGTACTGTATTATTCATTTCATGAACCTACTAAATAATTTTAAAACGAACGATAACAGGAGATCAAAGGTTAATTAAAATCAGAACTAATGAACTATATCTTTTAAATGCAGATCAGCACAAGAAGTAAAACTTTCTGTCAAAAATTATCGTTTAAAAGAATAAATCTGTAATATTGGATTTGAGAATATAAATATGAAACTGAAAGCCGGATTTAGTGTAGTTGTATTGTTATTGCTCAGCATCGTATCCGCCCACGCACAAACCCTACCGTGCAACGGCACTGATGATGATAGTACTTGCCCGCTTGATACCTGGGTAGCTGTTTTGGCTTTCGCAGCATTAATATTGGCTACTTCCCATTTATATCGCAAGCAAAGTACCCGGCATCAAACCTGTCGTCCATCATAGCATAAAAATCATAAAACATTTAAGCACGGATTCCCTTTTTGTATGCCTATTTCGTTTGCCGAAGAGATTACGTCGCTAAGTTCATTGCGG
>JANYAB010000269.1 GCA_025355225.1 Bacteroidota bacterium | reverse complement strand
GCAAAATGAGTTCGCCATTTTCTTCGATCACACTAAAAACGTTGCCCTCGTTAATGTTGTAACCGATAGGTTTTATCAAATTACCTTTTTCATCCTTTGGCGCTTCGCCTTTATAGCCTAACTTATGCCGGAAACTTTGATATATCTCCCATTTTGAAAGCTTTTTATCCAATAGAGGTGTCCATTCGTCTTTGGGCTGGAATGATGTACCGGATAGTAAGATCAAAATACAGGAAAGGAATAGGAATAAGGATTTCATGATTTAAAAGGTTATTAGGATAAACATAAGACAATTTGAGGAATTCCCGTTCATTATTTAAACACCTGGAATTTTGTTAACTTTGATTTATCATGCAAGCACTGAAAGACCATATTGAGCAAATAAAACAGCTATGTAATACTTACCATGTTAAGTCATTGTTTGCATTTGGTTCAGTTGTTTCAAACAAATTAAAAACTGAAAGCGATATTGACTTGATAGTTGATATCGACAGTAAAGACCCCTTAGACTATTCAGATAATTACTTTGCCTTAAAATTTCAGCTGGAAAATATTCTTGACCGACCTGTTGATCTGTTAGAAGATAAGGCGGTTAAAAATCCATTCCTTAAAAAACAGATAGATAACACCAAAGTGCTTATTTATGGAAGATGAGATCAAAACCTGGCTAACTGACATAAAGCAGGCGATTATCGAAATAAATGACTTTCTTCCGGACAAAAAAACTTCTACCAGTTTCAAAAGGACCTTAAAACCAAAAGAGCGATCGAAAGGAACGTAGAAATCATTGGTGAGGCAGCAAATCGGATTCTAAAAAAACAACCTGATATTCTAATAACTGATATTAAAAAAATCATTGACACCAGAAATAGGATAATTCACGGATATGATAGCGTATCAGATGATATTATTTGGTCAATAGTAGTCAGATACCTGCCGAAATTAGAGAAAGAGATTACTGACCTTTTGAAATGATGCATTAATTCTAAGCTTTGGCATTACACAATGAATAGTCAATCAAAGACTTACGAAGTTTTTAAAACTTCGTAAGTCTGATTAAGTCTGATCATTTAGCACTTGCTCCAAGGCCCGGCGCATCCCGCAGCACCCACTTCCCATCCGCAAACTCCGGCATTTTAAATGGATTATTGCTTACCAAAAATGGTCCGTCCAGGTCGGCCCAATCGCATTGGGGGGCCAGGGCGGCGGCGGCTAAAGTGGCGCAACTGGTTTCGCTCATGCAGCCTATCAGTATTTTCAATCCCAGTTCCTTTGCTTTTAGTATCATTTGATGTGCTTCGTACATCCCTGTCGATTTCATCAGCTTAACATTGATACCATGGTATATGCCTTTTGCTCTTTGTACATCAGGCAGGCGCTGCACCGCCTCATCAGCTATTATTGGGATGGGACTGCGTTCGGTGAGCCAGGCATTGCTGTCTAAATCGGTTTTTAACATCGGTTGTTCAATCAGTACAACACCCTGCTCCTGCAGCCAGTAGGTCATATCGAGGCTTTGCTGTAGATCAGTCCAGCCTTGGTTAGCATCTACATACAGTGGGGTGTTAGTTACCGAGCGAATAGTTTTTATTAGTTCCTTATCGCTGCCTCTTCCCAATTTTACTTTAATCACCTTGCAACCTGCTGCACCCTTCAATTTTTCGATGAGCACTTCGGGCGTATCAATACCTACGGTGAAGCTGGTAACCGGCATTTTCTGCGGATCGCTGCCTAATAATTTCCAGCAGGGCTGTTGTTTCAGTTTCCCCTCCAGGTCGTGCAGTGCAATATCAATGGCTGCCTTAATAGCTGGGTTGCCCGGCGCTATGCCGTCAAGGTAACTAATTATCTCCGCGAAATCAAAAGGATATTTAAACTGCCGGACATTAACCTTGCTCAAAAAATCTACTGCGGTGAGGTGGCTTTCACCCATATAGGGTACCATAGATGCTTCGCCATAACCAATATAACCCTCATGAGTTAGTTGCAGCAGCAGCAAGGGAGTGGAAGTACGCGAAAATTTAGCGATAGTAAAGGGGTGTTTTAGCTCGAGTTCGAAAGGGCGATAAGTCAGTTGCATGTTAAATTCAAAGCTAAAATTTTCTGATATAAATTACTGCCTATCTTTGCGCCCATGCCGGCACAAATTTATAACCCTTTCGAAAAGTTTAATTTCAGTAATCGTAACTGCTTCCTTTCCGGTCAGACTTTAACTTCGGACGAAGAGAAGATACAGGTATTCCCCGCTTGGCTGATGAACACTTACAACCTTGCTGATCAGCCATTTAAGTTATTGGACGAGAGCATAGCCACCTACAAAGACCTTAAAATACCCTGTGCCACCGCTATTAATGAGCAGTATCTTGAACCACTGGAAGCTGAAATTGCAGCTGCATTTGATAAGGGATTTGACGCGGTAAACAGCCTCGACCAGCTAAAACTATTTCAATGGGCCGGTAAATTACTTTATGGCATCCTGTTTAACGAGATGCAGGCGGGTATAAAACAGCAGTATGCGCAAGGGCAGGAATTTAATATTTCACAATCGCTAATTCATAAATTCAGCAACCTGCATTTAATGCTACAAAGCATCAGCCAGCCTATCGTATTCGAAGATTTTCAGCCTTTCAGCCTGTTTTTATTTAAGGTGAATAACGAGGCCGACCTGTTTGGCTATCGCGATGAGATCAATACCTTAACGTTTTCCTTACGCATAAAAGATTTCGGCCTGATCATCTGCCTGCAGGACAATGGCGCCAACCGCGTTTACCACCGCGAGATACTCGAAAAAATTGAAGGCCAAACTCTTCACCCCATTCAGTTTGAAGAATTCAATGCCCGAATATTTTACTCGGCTTATTTATTTAACCGCTTACCGGAATATAATGTCCTGCCGGTAGAAGAAAACACCTACATAGAAGCTATGCCCTTGCGCGGCATGAGCAGCAAACCGTTGTTCGATTCCTGGCAAAATAAAACCTATGGGCAGGTACTCGAAAACTTCTGGAAAAAATGGGGGTTCCTGCTGTTTGAAATTATTAAGGACCCTGAAAACCCGATGAGTTTTTTGGTCGATACCAATGGCAACCCGATCAGTGCAAAAGAGATTGCACTTTATCCATAACGGCATGAAAGAAAAAAGGCACAATAGGAGGGACCAGTAAAACCGTGATCATTATCCCGCTGAGCGCCCCGAATAAGTGTGCATCGTGGTTAATATTATCCCGCGCCTTCTTTGAGGCATAAGAGCAATAAACTAAGTACAATACGCCAAATAAAATCGCCGGAATCGGGATTGGCAGAGGCAGTATCATCATGGTGGCAAATGGATTGTACAATATCTTACTAAAAACCACTGCACTGATAGCGCCTGAAGCACCCAAACTGCGATACCACAAATCATTTTTATGCTTTACTACAGATGGCAGATCGCTTAATACCATACTGAGCACATAAAGCAAGCCAAACTGCCAGTGACCCAATACCTTCTCGAGATTAAAGGCAAAGAAATAAAAGGAAAGCATATTAAAAAACAGGTGCATCCAATCCTGGTGTATAAAACCACTGGTGATCAGGGTATATATATGTTGCCCCCGCGATACATCATAGGGCTTAAGCATCAGCTTGCTATGCAGGTCCTCATTTGAAAAGGCGATAAGGGTAACGATGATTGTAATTGCGAAAATGACAGACGCTACGGGCGCTAACGTTAGATATTCTTCCATTTATTTATTTGAGATCGAGTTTTGTTTGAGTTAATAATCTTCCTACCGGGTAGCGAAGGTAAGTTTTTTCAAAATAAGGCGAATTGCGGTACACAAAGTTTAATTGGGCGGCCGCGCTGCTGGCCAGTTGAGGGTTCTTTGCTTTTTCATCATCCAGTTTCTTTCTCAGGTCAGGGTCTTTTTTTAGCAGTTCGGCGGCGGCGTCCTCAAAAACATAAGCCGAAAAGTATTCTTTTTGACCTAAAACGGAATCAAAAAAGTTCCATGCAAAAAACGAATCAACACCTTGCGGCTCCAGGGTTTCCACTATGTAGCGGTTTAAAGCCTGGTTGGTATAAACCACGTAGTCGCCGGCATAAAATTTAACTTTCATTTCAATCGGGTTCAGTTTTGTATTGCTATGCAGATAGTGCCCCCCGTAGGGCCGTGTTGCCGTCTTGTAATCGCCGATATAGTACATCTGCAACTCAAGCGTGGTATCGTGTGCTAATTGGTGCATAACCACCTTATTCAGTTGAAACAACGCTATAACTTTTTGCCAGGCCTGGGGTATAACGTAAGCCATTGGCTTGTCGGCAGTAATAGTTGCTTTATAATTGTCAAAATATTTAATGGTTTTTGTGTAAGGTTTACTTCTGTCGTAATATAGGCGCGACAAACCACTTACTTCACTTGGCTTATAGGCAGCTGTATAACCCTTAAAAGTAATGGTATCGTATTTCCCCTCGTCCAACTCCCAGTTCAGGGCGAATGTGTTTTGATTTTTCACCTGCACGTCGGCCTTGCTTTTTACCTCGCCGATTAGCTTTTCATCGCGTTGGCACACATCAATAAGGTTTTGCATAAAATCATACGTAGCATACACCCGTTTATCGAACGGCTTCAGCATGTGTGCTTCGGTGATATAACTGATAATATTATGCTGAGCGGTATAGCCTGTGGCAAAACGTGGCGTTTCCAAAAAGCTTACAATACCCGAGTCAGGTGTTGCATTTTTTTCTTCCACGTAAGGCGTCATCTCGTAGCCGCTTTTTGCCATGCGTTTGTATAACTCCGGCGAAAGTGTTTTGGAAGTATATTCGGCCAGGATAGGATTTTGTTTGTCTTTTTGTGTTTCTATCAATGTCATTACATACTGGTAGTCGGCGCCATCGCTGGTATGGTTATCCAAAAAAACTTCGGGCTGCCAGGTATTCAATATCTGCATAAAGGCTAAGGCGTTTTTACTGTCGGCCTTAATAAAATCACGGTTCAGATCGAGATTCTTATAATTACCCCTAAAACCATAGGCCCGCGGGCCATTTTGATTAATGCGCGATACCCCTCGGTTTAAACAGCCATCGATATTGTATACCGCTATAAAACATAGCACCACATTTTTTGGTAATTTGTTTTTTTTCAGCAGGTCGCGTACCAGCATCATACTGGCGTCTATGCCTTCAGGTTCGCCGGGATGGATGCCATTGTTAATCAATAAAACTCTTTTGTTCTGTTTTTTTATCAGCGCCGGATCAAAAACCTTATCTTTTGATAAAACGATTAAGGTTAAGGGTTTGCCTATATCCGTTATGCCATAGTTGAATATTTTCACCTGGCCATATTGCTTGCCCAGTTTTTGATACCAGGATATTATTTCGGGGTAAGTAGCCGTATAGTTTTTGTCCTTACTTAATTCAAAAGGGGTTAACTGTGCTTTGGCCTGGAAAAAAACAAAACAGATCAGCAATGCCAATAAGCATCTTTTCATTGGAGAATAATTTTAGCAAATATAGGTTTGGCAGTCGATTAATAAAGTACCACTCAGAGATATTACAAACTTAATCGATGCGTTTTAAGCTATCGCTGCCCGGATATTTTTTGGCAGGCTGTTGAATACCAGATCGTAGGAGTGGTCTATCATATTGCAAAGCTGTTTGCGGGTTAAACTCCCATTGGTGTATACGGTATTCCAGTGCTTTTTATTCATATGGTACCCCGGCTGTACTTCAGGATGATGTTCGCGTAGTTCGATAGCCATTTCAGGATCGCATTTTACATTGAAACTGTTACCGTCAGAAATGCTGGTTAATAGGAAGAGTTTTTTCCCTACTTTAAATACGAGGGTATCCTCGCCAAAGGGTAAACCTTCTGTTACCCCAGCCTTCGCGAGGCAATAATCACGTATTTCTTCGATGTTCAATTCGTTAAAAACGTCTTATTAACTTGTTAAATGAGGTTATATTTCCAAAATAAAATTTAACCCCGACAACTATCTGCCTGTACTGGTCAGTGGCATTGTTCTTAAATTTGCTCGACGGGTCATTATATCCATCAAGCCCTTCGCCAAATACCAGGTTATGTATGTACCCGATATCAATAGCCATATCAGGTTCCTCGAAATCGTTATAGAACTTAAATTCGTATCCAAACCTTAAAGGGACAATTATATTAATACCATTGTTACTTCCCGGGAAAACATAAGTAAGAGGGCCATTGGCGAGGATAACATTAGTGCGCTGCACAACATTATTATTAAATAATATTCCCATCCCGCTACCAAAATAAAAATTTTTCACAATATTTAAAATACCACTTTCCGAGTAGTCGATCACTTCGCCCATTTGAAAATCGCCATGTAAAACAAGGGCCTCAAAATTGTTTGTGTACATTCGGCCATATTTGTCTTTATCAACAGTAAGCCCGCCTCCAGATAAATTTCCGAACTGTATCTCAGCAGTAATGGGGATATAGGGGCTATAGTTATATATGAAATTGAGATTGCCGGCAAAGTGATTATCCTGCCTGTTAACGTTTGTATAGCCGCGTTCGTAACTTACATCAAGCCCAATTCCAAACTCTTTATAGTTGTAACCCGCCTGTGCTTTTGCAATCACTGCGGTCAACGCAAAAACAAAAAATAAAATGAGTTTTTTCAATGCTTATTTTTAATCAATATTTTACAATTTTTGGAACGGCTTAACTAATGTATCGTCAAAAATAAAATTTCTACTAATATAAGGCTATATATGGATTTAAATTCATCTTTAAAATTTACAGTTACCGAACGTTTTTTACGCTATGTAACTATCGATACCCAATCTGATCCCAATTCAGATACCTGCCCCTCTACCGAAAAGCAGAAAAATTTGGGCAGGTTACTTGTAAACGAATTAATTGAGATAGGGTTACATGATGCGCACATTGATGAGTATGGTTATGTGTATGCCACCTTGCCGGCAAACACTCAAAAAGACACCCCGGTCATCTGTTTTTGCTCGCACATGGATACCGCACCCGATTGCAGCGGAACCGGCGTAAAGCCCATTGTACACAAAAATTACCAGGGACAGGATCTGGTTCTTCCTGATGACGCTTCTCAAATTATCAGGTTGAATGATCATCCTGATTTGAAACACCAGTTGGGGAATGATATTGTTACAGCCAGCGGCACCACGTTGTTGGGTGCTGACAATAAAGCAGGGGTGGCCGAAATTATGGATGCCTGCTACCACCTAATGAACCATCCTGAAATAAAGCATGGAAAAATAAGGATATTGTTTACTCCGGATGAAGAGATAGGCCGGGGGGTGGATAAAGTTGATATTGAAAAATTAGGTGCTTCGGCCGGTTATACAATGGACGGAGAAAGTGTCGGTAATATGGAAAATGAAACTTTTTCGGCAGATGGGGCAAAACTGATTGTCCGTGGCATAAGTGCGCATCCAGGGTTCGCAAAAGGCAAAATGCAGAGCGCCATTAAGATCGCTTCGCAGATAGTGGCTGCATTGCCGCATGAATTATCGCCGGAAGGAACCGAAAACAGAGCAGGTTTTGTTCATCCGGTAGGAATTGAGGGGCATGTAGAAACAGCTGAAATAAACTTTATTATCCGCGACTTTGACGAAAGCAAATTAGAACATCATGCCGGTGTTATCCGGGAAACAGCTGATAATGTTTTAAAAATGTTCCCGGGTTGCAGTTATGAACTACAGGTGCATTCACAATATCGCAACATGAAAGTTGTACTCGACCAGCATCCCCTCATTGTCGAATACGCCATGGAAGCCATGAAGCGCACCGGATTGAATGCACGCCTATGCAGCATACGCGGAGGTACCGATGGGTCAAGATTATCATTCATGGGTTTGCCATGCCCTAATATTTTTGCGGGCGAACACGCTTTTCACAGTAAACAAGAGTGGGTTTCGGTGCAGGATATGCAAAAGGCAGTAGAAACAATACTGCACTTGAGCATGATATGGGAAGAGAGAGCCTGATCTCCTGGCAAACGATTTGCTATGGCATCCTAGTAGAGACGCACCGATAGCTATCGGGACGTCTCTAAATTCGTATCCATCAACCTGCGGAGGACTTCCTGATAAGTAATTTCGATTTTAAAATATGATGTTTTCTAAGCTGACCGGTTGTCTTTTTCTCGAGCGCGTCAAACAATAGCGTAGCTGCCCGGATCCCCATTTCGTAAGCAGGTTGCGTAATAGTTGATAATGCCGGACATAACAAGGGAGCAATACCCAGGCTGGAGAAGCTAATGACTTTTAAATCTTCGGGTATAGATATGTTTAGA
>JANYAB010000176.1 GCA_025355225.1 Bacteroidota bacterium | reverse complement strand
CGTTATGCAAAGCAGTTCGAAAATGATTCGCTTCATTTTTTTGTGCATGATATGCGACATTTATATTATAGCAATTACTTTGACATCGCTTTTAACCTGTTTACCAGTTTTGGCTATTTTAAAACAGACGAAGAGCACATTGGATCGCTGAGAAACTTTAATAGCGCATTAAAGCCTGGCGGCTTATTCATACTCGACTATTTTAACAGTAATAGGATTGTAAAAACATTTGTTGCCGACGATACTAAAACGACAGACGGTATTGATTTCCATCTCCAAAAAACCATCAGAGGAAGTAAAATAATAAAGAATATCGCGTTTAAGAGCGAAAACAAAAGCTATAACTTTAAAGAAATAGTAAGCACTTTTACCATATACGACTTTCAGCGATTTTTTGAGCAAAGCAGATTCGAAATAATAAGTAATTTTGGGAGCTACGGCCTGGATAAATTCGACATCGATAATTCAGACCGTTTAATATTTCTTTGTAAAAAAATCTGATGCTTGAACACCTTTTACAATTTGACCGGCATTTATTTCATTTCATTAACCACGATCTCAGCAATCCTTTCTTCGATTGGCTGATGCCTATATTGCGTGAGCCAAAAGTTTGGATACCATTGTATGTTTTCATCTTTTGTTTTTGTATCTATCGTTATAAAAAAACAGGCCTATACATTATTGTTTTGCTGGCGTTGACATTTGGCGTTGCCGATAGGGGGAGTGCAGGAATAGGTAAAAACCTTGTAAAACGCATAAGACCCTGTAATGACTCGTCGCTGTCAAAAACCATTATTATGAGAATACCTTGTGGTACTGGCTATAGCTTTCCGTCGGCACATGCAAGTAATCATTTTGCCATAGCTACGTTCCTGTGTTTGGTATTTTTTAGGAAATGGCGATGGATATGGCTGGCAGCCATCTTATGGGCGGGTTCAATTTGCTTTGCTCAAGTCTATGTTGGCGTTCATTTTCCTATTGATGTTATTGCCGGTGCGCTTTATGGCATTTCAATAGGGTCATTGTTTGCATTATTGTTTAAAAAACTACAACCCAATTTTTAATGGCCATCTGGAAAGTGATTGTATTATTCTCAGGCGCTTTTACAGGAGGCATGGCCGTATTTTTATTTAAGGGCGATAATCATAAAAATTTAAAATTAATACTTTCATTCAGTGGGGCATTCCTGTTTGGCATTACCGTTTTACATTTAATACCTGATGCCTACCATGGCAACGATAATTATGTAGGTGTGTTTATCCTGATAGGCTTTTTGTTCCAGATCGTATTGGAGCAATTTTCGGAAGGGATTGAACATGGCCACATACACACGCCGGATCATGATCATATTGCTTTCCCTTTGGGCATACTGGTAAGCCTTTGCATTCATGCATTTTTAGAAGGAATGCCCCTGGCCGAAGGAAACCAAAACCAATTGGTGTATGGTATAGCACTGCACCACGTGCCTGCCGCTTTTGCCCTTGCCACCGTATTACTTGCCAATAAACAGACAAAGAGTAAAACCGTATTTTTTGTTGTGCTGTTCGCGATAATGGCGCCGGCCGGCTATTTTTTCAGCAATGCCCTCAGTACGGGTGGTATTGGCAATTTGCAGCATTACTTTAACCGCATAATGGGGGTTGTTATTGGTATATTTCTGCATATATCCACCACCATCTTATTCGAGTCAAGTTCGGATCATAAGTTTAGCGTTCGTAAAATGGTAGCGGTGCTATTGGGGGTTGGAGTAGCGTTGGTTGGCTTTGTGGGTGAGTTGTAGATTAGCTGAAAGCTAAAAAGCAAAAGCTGAAGGCTTCTTTATTTCACTATCAGCGTTGATTAATACCGTACGGTTTTTGCATTCAGCTTTGTGCTTTCGCCTTTCAGCTCAACCCCGCAATTTATCCAGCAAATCGCTTAGTTTTCCAGCCTCTTCTTCAGTAAAGTTGTTTTTAAGGAGCTCTTTCGTCTTGAATTCTATATCCATTTTTGAAAGGATTTCCAGTCCTGCGTCACTTATGCGGATATCAACGGCGCGGCGGTCTTTATTGTTGGTGCAGCGCGAAACCAGGCCCTTTTGAACCAGCCGATCAACAATACGTGATGCATCCGACATTTTATCCAGCATACGCTCCTTGATCAGGTTTACAGTGGCAGGGTTAGGGTACTGCCCCCTCAATATGCGCAAAACATTAAATTGCTGATTGGTTATATTATGCTTTTCAAACTGGCCGCGCATCACATTGTTCAGCCAGCTATAAGTAAAAGAAATATTCACAACGGCTTTGTGGTAATTATCCTCAAAGTTTGTGCTTTGTATCTCTTCTTCTATACGCATACTTCTTTCTTCAATTTTTGCTTAGTTACAAATATGTCGATTATTTCTTAATTTGTTTCGATTCTTTTGGTTTCCCGTAATCCCACGGACAGTGTAAACACTTGTTTTTACAACAGAAACCTCTTTTTAGGTGATACTCCTTTGTAAAAACAAAGTTACCATCCCCGTTGATGTAATAATCAATATTCTCCTTCAGCATTGTTTAATTCAGCAGCTTTACAAAAATAGTATTACCAAAATGTTTCCTTATATGACTACCGTCGCCATGCAAGGTCCATACCTGTTGAGGTTGGGTAAGTTCAATGGTTTTTAGTATATCGTTCCAGTCGGCATGATCAGAAATAAACAAAGTATCGTTTTGATTTACCTGCAAGTTTTTCCAACCTGAAGCGAACAAACGTTTCACCCCGGTTGCCCTCGAATAACTGTCGAACGTAAAAGGCGGTACTATATATACAAACTCCTGCTGATTTTTCATTAGCTTACGGCCATACAACTGATATTTACCAGGCGAAAAGCCCATTTTTTCATATATCGCGTTTATGGGCATGATACGATGATGCACCAATATGGTTTTTTGCGGCGCATGTTCGGTGATCAGCTTAATTATTCGCTGACTTTTGCCGAGGCTGTAAGCGCCAAGTAATATATTACTTTTAATATCATTCAGCTTTTGTATTTCGGTAACCGCGTCGGGATGTATAATAGCAGGGTTGGCAAAGGTGCTTTCGGTAATCAATACATCAGTCTTAATCCATTCCAACGGTTCGCAGGTATTATCGGGTTGCAGTTTATAATCCCCGGTGTACAGATATCTTACCCCCAGGTATTCCATCATTATCTGGGCAGAACCAAGGATGTGCCCGGCAGGCACAAAAGTTATTTGAACCCCACCGGTAATAAACGACTGATTATAGGGATTGATGTTAAGAATTTTAGCTGCGTTTTTACTATATCTTAACTGCATAAATGCAGCAGTTGCTTCGGTGCAATACACCTCAATATTACCTGCGACCGCATGGTCGGCATGGGCATGAGATATTACCGCTACTTTCACTGGCTGCTGCGGATCAATATAAAAATCACCGTATTTACAGTAAAGGCCGTTTTCATTAAAGCAAAGGAAGTCGTCCAGGATCATTGAGCAGCGGCAAGGGATATAAATTGTTTATGCAAGGCCAAAACTTGCGGAATAACCAATTCCGTGTCATCATTCCTGATCACATAATCGGCTAATTGTATTTTCTTTTCTTCGGAGAATTGTTTCGCATTGCGTTTTTCAATTTCCGCCCGGGATAAACCATCCCGGCGCATAACCCGGTTTACCCTTAGTTCGTACGGGGCTGTAACCATAATAGTGTAATCGCACATTTTATACGAACTGCTTTCAAACAATAGGGCTGCTTCCTTTATCACATAAGGTACATTCTTAACTTGCGCCACCCAGCTATCAAAAGCTTTGAAAACGGCGGGATGTACCAGTGAATTCAGTTTAGCCAATTCGGTCTCATTATTGAAAACAATAGATGCTATGTGTTTGCGATTTAGTGTACCATCTTCAAAATAAGCTTTGGAGCCGAAAGACGTTTTTATGGCGTCAATAAGAACCGGGTCGGTGATCATTACCGTCTTGGCTGCATCATCGGCATAAAAAACCGGGGTACCCAATAGTTCAAATATTTTGCTGACAGTAGTTTTACCGCCGCCAATGTTCCCTGTTATACCAACTTTAAGCATTTATTTCCTGATGATAAAATCAACATTTTGCGGTTCTATCTTAGTTATTTTACAATATGCCGGAACGCGCGTAAGTTTAACAGGTAATGTATTATAACCATTGTCCTGCCAAAGGCTGAGATCGGCGGAAGCTTCAAAAAAATCCTCATCCATTTCGGCATACCTGCTCAATGAAGTGGTAAATGTAACCTTAACTTTTTGAGGAAATAGCTTTACTTTATAGTAGTTATGATTATTCAATAATTTAACCGGAATAAGCACCGTTTTTTCAGTAAATTCATCTACAGGGATAACTACCTGAACCGATTTCGGATATATACTTATATTTCCCTCCTTAACGGGCTGAAAATCAACTCTCGTTTTAATTGTTTCGTTTACGCTGTCCAGTATCAACGAATCGGTATTCCAGGTTTTTATTTTATCGATAACGTTACCCGGGCCATTCAATGTAACATAGGATGGACTAACAGAGATATCATTGGATTGTGCAAATTGATGCTGGTATTTTATACCTGTGAGCAGTCTGACGGGCACTTTTTTAACCGCTCTGTCGGAGAAATCAAAATAGAGTGTATCCGGGCTGAAGGATACAACCTGCTCGTCAAATTCCTTGCTGTCATTTATTTGTTTCAACTGCGAACTTAGGACCACAAAATCTTTATTATCGAGCGTACGCAGGTCGACACCAATGACTTTGTTCTCATTTTTCATTTTTGAGAAAAACATCTGCCAGCCCGTACCCTGCATAGTGGCATTGACTGTGTCGGGTTGCAATGAATGAAAGGCGCGTTTTTGAGGTGTATTTTTATAAGACAGTACCTCTTTGACCGTAAAATTATACGAATTAGAAAGCGCGGTAAATATCCAGGCAAAAACTGCCAGTACAAGGCAGGTAAAAAATGCCGAAAAGCGCCGTCGCTCTGTTGTCGATAATTTTATTAGTGCCATTTTCCAGGAGGTAAAAGGTGATTAGGAGGCAAAAGGTGAGAGGTAAAATATTAAAAAATCTGTTAGCCTTTTGCTTTGCGATTTCACCTTTCTCCTTTCACCTCTCTCCCTTTCCTGTCATCCCAAATTAACTTTTAGCGACGGCTGGTGGAGTATTTAATGCTCTTGAAGCTTCTAAGGAAATAGCTGTTTTGTCAAAACGGATTTTATGACCACCTTCAGTCTCAATTAAAAAAGTAGTTTCGCCTACATCTGCAATTTTACCGTGCATACCGGCACTGGTAATCACCTTATCGCCTTTTTTAAGCTCATTAACATATTTCTTCTGATCTTTTTGCTTTTTTACCTGTGGACGGATCATAAAGAAATAAAATACCACAATGATCAATATCATTGGTATAAATGATCCCAGACCGCCTAAACCACCACTCGCTTGTAATAAAATTGTTGCTATCATGTTTAATATAAATATAGTTATTTTGGAAGTTGTACTTCGCCAATTAGATGTACCAGGTTTTGTGCCGGGTTTGTATTGGCTGTTATTGTAATTTGCTTATCCTGCAAACCTACTTTTGTTGCACTATTAAAGATTACTTTTATTACCGCGCCTTCGCCCGGTTTAATTGGCGTGTGCGGCCATGTTGGGATTGTGCAACCGCATGAAGCAACCGCATTAGATATAATAAGCGGAGATTTACCGGTATTTGTAAACTTAAAATCATACGCTACCTTATCGCCCTGTTTGATCTTACCGAAATCATGGGTTTCTTTTTCGAACTTCATTACCGGGCCATCGCCCGCGGTTGCAGTAGTTCCATTTGCTGCGGATAAATTACTGTTTGCTTGATTTGAGTTATTACAGGCTATTAGCAAACTTATCGCTATCAGGCCTAAAAACAGTTTTTTCATGATTGTGATTATTCGTTTAATAATTGTTTTTTATGATTTTAAGTAATTTACTTAATCTTCAATCAAACCTCTCCCTACTTTCTTTATTACGTTATCAGCTTTTAATTCGTATAAAATCTTGTCTAAGATACCGTTTATAAATGAATTACTTTTAGGCGTACTAAACTCTTTAGATATTTCGAGGTATTCATTAATAGTTACTTTAACCGGGATCGAGGTAAAATTAATAAATTCAGCAATTGCCATTTTCATTAATAATGTGTCCATCATAGCAATACGTTCAGGCTCCCAGTTCTGGGTTTTTTTCCCTATCATTTCCTGGTATTCATTATTATGCCGGATACTTTGCTGAAACAGGTCGACAATGAACTGTCTGTCATCAATCCAGTTTCCGGTAACTTCGGCCAGTTTGTTCAATTTATAGTCGTCGTAAGCAAAGTTCTTAAACGTCTTTGCTATCAGCGCCTGCAAAACATCTTTATCAACCGGCCAAAAAATAAACTTATCTTCAAATACCTGCTCGGCAAGCAACGATTTCAGGATCACTCGTTTGAAAATAAATTTAATAATATCCTTATCGGTTTGAATCGTGTCGCCCGTTTTTTGAAGATACTCCTCGTATTCAGCGGAGTTCTTAAGAATAATAAATAACGATTTTGCAAGTTCGGGCTCAAAAGTCCATGATACTTTATATTTCTTTACCGCTTCTAAAAATTCTTCATTTTTGTTTAGAGAAAGAATAAATCTATTTTCAAGTATTTTGAGTTTGGGCACCAGGTCATCAGCCGTTGGCAAATGCTTGTGAGCTCTTTCATCAGCATCATTTTCCGCATAGTGCACCACCTCAGAAATTAGTGATAGCATCCAGATATACATTTCATATACCTTATCGATACTTTGCAGCAGGTTTTTTTCGTGCTGTTTGATTTCCTTATTGTCTGACAAATGATATGCGTATAACGCCTGTAAAACTTTTACCCGTAAATGTCTTCTGTTTAACATTTTATTAAAGAACGATTGTAGGATTGCTCCTGTTTAATTAATATTTAAATTTAATAGGTTGACTTAACTTTTTTAATATCTAATATACGCTTTTCTGCAATTCTGTTTGCAGCTTCGATGGTTGAAATATTTTCGGCTTTTGAAAGCTTTATTACATTGCGTGTTGCTTCGTAAATATTCTCAGTGAGCTGTAAAGTACGCTTTTTGCTAAATCCCATCAACTCCGAATAACAGTTGATTACTCCTCCTGCATTGATCACATAATCCGGGGCAAATAATATCCCTTTTTCAAGCAATATTCTGCCCTGTATAAACTCATCTTCCAATTGATTGTTTGCCGATCCGGCGATAATGGAAAATTTAAGTTTGTCTATTGTTTGCGCGTTGATAGTGGCTCCCAGTGCGCATGGCGAATAAATATCGGCATCTAAGTCGAAAATAGTATTATTTGAAACAGCCTGGGCGCCATATTTTTTAGCTACCTGCCCGGTGCGCTCGTCATTGAGATCACTAACATATACCATGGCATTCTCATCGCGAAGCAAACGCACCAGGTTTTCGCCCACGTGGCCAATACCCTGCACTACAACTGATTTTCCTGTCAAACTATCATTGCCGTAAAGCTCCTTCACTGCAGCTTTTATTCCCATAAAAACACCAAGGGCCGTTATGGGCGATGGATCACCGCTTCCGCCAATTGTTTCAGGTACCCCCAGCACGTGCTGCGTTTCCATTCGGATATACTCCATATCCTTTGGATTGGTACCCACTTCTTCGGCTGTTATAAACTCCCCATTAAGATTTTTAATAAATCGCCCGAATTTCCGCAACAAAGCTTCGGTTTTATCTTTATGCGAATTACCGATGATCACTGCTTTTCCGCCGCCTAAATTGAGACCAGCTATTGAAGCTTTGTAGGTCATGCTTTTTGACAAGCGCAACACATCGTTCAATGCATCAGCTTCAGATTTGTAGGCCCACATCCGTGTTCCGCCTAAAGCCGGGCCCAAAGTTGTATCGTGAATTGCAATTATAGCTTTCAGGCCAGTGTCAGGGTCGCTGCAAAAAACTATTTTTTGATGACCATAGGCATTCATTTGGTCAAACACCGATTCGTTTGTATTTTGAGCTGACATTTTAGGCTGCAAAGTAATTGTATAGGGCTTCGGACAAAAGTATAGGTTTTTTTTATTGTGACCAACTAAATTTAACGTATAGTTCATAATTCAATAGCTTTAGTCGATAGACCCTGGTCGATAGTCCATAGTAACTTAAATAAGATTAAGCCGAAGACCTTGTTAAATAAAACCATGGTCTATGGACTATCGACTATTGACTTACTATCAAAAAACTTACCTTTGTCAAAGAACTATGAAGAGCCTTGCTTACCTGAATAAATTCTTTTACAAATACCGCTGGCGGCTTATTCCGGGTATCCTGTTTGTTGCTATTTCTAACATTTTCCTGGTGCTTCCCGCACAAGTGATCCGCATAGCAGTTAACCTTGTTACCGAAAATATTGCCCTCTATCAATTATTTTCAGGCTTTGACAAGCAGGCGCTTATTTATGACATATTTGGCTACAGTCTGATGCTTTTTGGGGCGCTGATGCTTGCTTTGGCATTGCTGCGCGGTTTATTCCTGTTTTTTATGCGGCAAACTATCATCCTGATGTCGCGCCATATTGAATACGACCTTAAAAATGAGATTTACAATCATTATCAGCAATTATCGCTGGCTTTTTTTCGCCGCCACAATACCGGCGACCTGATGAACCGGGTAACCGAAGATGTAAGTCGGGTCCGCATGTACCTTGGGCCGGGTATTATGTACACTATAAATACAGTTGTGCTTTTTATAATGGTGATCTGCTTTATGCTGGTAATAAATGTGAAGCTTGCCATATTTTCCATTTTACCAATGCCTGTGCTGGTAATAACCATTTATTATGTAAACAATATCATCAATTTCAGGAGCGAGAAAATACAGCAGCGCCTATCAATTCTATCGAGTTTTGTACAGGAAAATTTTTCGGGTATCCGGGTTATTAAATCGTACGTAAGGGAAAAATCAGTGCGCGACAGCTTTGCTGCTGAAAGCGAGAATTACAAAACGCATTCCATGGCCCTTGTAAAGGTACAGGCCCTTTTTTTTCCTATGATGCTTTTATTGGTCGGACTGAGCAATGTGATCATCATGTATGTGGGAGGTGTTGAAGTAATGAGGGGCACTATTACACCAGGCAACATCGCCGAGTTTATCGTATACTTAAACATGCTTACTTTCCCGGTAATGTCCCTGGGATGGGTAACTTCGTTGATACAACGTGCAGCTGCCTCACAAAAAAGGATCAATGAGTTTTTGCATGAACAACCTGAGATCATTTCTCCAAACGTTGCCATTCATATTTTGAAAGGCAGGATCAGTTTTAATAATGTATCCTTCATCTATCCTGAAACCAGCATCCAGGCTTTAAAAAATGTATCCTTTACTGCCGAACCCGGCCAGATGATCGCTATTATCGGCCGTACAGGTTCCGGAAAATCAACCATAGCCAATTTAATAATGCGCATGTATGATCCTACAGCCGGTGAGGTACTAATAGACGATAAACCCGTGCAACAATTGAATCTTGAAGGATATCGCTCCCAGGTTGGCTTTGTACCCCAGGAGGTTTTCCTGTTTTCTGATACCATTGCCAATAACATCGCCTTCAGCGCCGATATATTGGATATGCCCCGGGTTGAGCAGGCAGCGAAAGACGCTGCAGTGTATAATAATATTATGGAACTTAAAAACGGTTTTGAAACACTGATCGGCGAACGTGGCGTTACGCTCTCGGGTGGACAAAAACAAAGGGTTTCTATTGCCAGGGCGATAGTGAAGCATCCGCAGATATTAATATTTGATGATTGTCTTTCGGCAGTTGACACCCGTACCGAGGAAGAGATTTTAAATAACCTGGGTAAAATAATGCTTGGTAAAACCAGTATTATTATTGCCCACCGGATATCGACG
>JANYAB010000175.1 GCA_025355225.1 Bacteroidota bacterium | reverse complement strand
ATTCCAATTCCGCTATAGCTTCATCCATGCCGACAGTATCGCCATCCTTCTTTATCCACCGTGATAATGTTACTTCAGTGATCGATTCCCCTACTGTTGGAACTTTTACTTCTAAAGATACTTCCGAAGACGAAGTCGCTGATGCTGAACTAACTAGTGCCGCCTCGGCCGGCGCCGGTGCATTCGCAACAACTTCTGGCTGGGCTTGTACGGGTGCCGCTTCTTTTGCCGGAGCAGATGAACCGCCCTCGTCTATACTGGCAACCGCTGCCCCTATTGCAAGGGTATCACCCTCTTTAGCTATCGTTTTTAAAGTTCCGGCTTTTTCGGCAGTAAGCTCAAAGGTAGCCTTATCTGATTCTAACTCGGCAATTACTTCATCCATCGCAACGGTGTCGCCATCCTTTTTTATCCAGCGGGACAGGGTTACTTCGGTAATTGATTCGCCTACCGGCGGAACTTTTATTTCTAAACTCATAGTAGAATAGGTTGTATGTTTTACGTAATACGTTTTACGCTTTGGTTATAAGCTAATCATAATGTTATGATAATCGACGTATAACGTGCTACGTCGAACGCATAACATTAATCAGCGGCTATTTTAGCCATTTTTTCTGTCGTTTTTTTTATATTTTCCTTTACCGCTTTACCTGCAGGTGCATCAAATGCTTTAGAAATGATATACAATTGCTGCGAGGTGTGCTGTTTAGCAAAACCAGTGGCCGTGCTGCTGCCCTCGTTACGCGAGATGACGTCAAACTGCAGTTCGCTCTTACGGAATTTGCGGCACATGTAAGGCCATGCACCCATGTTCTCAGGTTCTTCCTGTACCCATATAAATTCGGTGGCCTTGCCATATTTAGCCTTCACCTTCAGCATTTGTTGTACCGGCGTAGGGTATAATTGTTCAACACGAACAATAGCGATATCCTTGCGTTGGTCGGCTTGTTGTTTCTCCAACAATTCGTAAAATATCTTACCCGAGCAGTACAATACGCGCTTCACCTTTTTAGGATCAGCGTAATCATCGTCTATTAATTCCTGGAATTTATTATCTGTGAAATCCTTAAACGGCGAAACACATTTAGGCGCGCGCAATAAACTTTTCGGTGTGAATATGATCAACGGCTTACGAAATTCGCGATGAAGCTGCCTGCGTAAAATATGGAAGAAATTAGCCGGAGTGGTACAATTGGCTACCTGGATATTACTATCAGCACAAAGTTCCATAAAACGCTCTATGCGTGCCGATGAATGTTCAGGCCCTTGCCCCTCATAACCATGAGGCAACAACAGCACCAAACCATTGCCACGCTGCCATTTGGTTTCGGCACTGGCTATGTATTGGTCAACGATAATTTGCGCTCCATTCAGAAAATCGCCAAATTGTGCTTCCCATATCGTCAACGCATTGGGGTTTGCCAGGGCATAACCATATTCAAAACCTAAAACACCATATTCTGATAATAGTGAATTGTATATGCTGAACTTAGCTTCTGTTTCTATCGTATCCAGCGGCGTATATTCTTCTTCCGAATCGGCTAATGTTAAAACGGCGTGGCGGTGCGAGAAAGTGCCGCGCTTTACGTCCTCACCGCTTAATCTTACCGGGTGGCCCTCCTTCAGCAGCGTTCCGTAAGCCAGCAGCTCGCCCATCGCCCAATCGAGCATGTGGGTTTTAGTCACCATCTTGTTCCGCTCCTCAAACAGCTTTTCGATCTTTTTGAAAAACACCCTGTCTTTAGGCAATTCAGTTATTTTTTTGCCGATAGCTGTCAATTCTTCTTTTGAAACAGAAGTATCAACTGAAGAAGTGAAATCACTATCGGTAGCCAGGTGCAATCCTTCCCAGGCTCCCTCAAACATTTGTATCGTATCTGTAAACCTGTCTTCGGCTTTTGATTCGTCCAGTTTTTGCTGTAGCAGGTCGCGGAAACTCTTTTCCATCGCTTTTGCCTGGCTTTCTCCAATGGTTCCGTGGGCTAATAACTGCTGATAATATACATCGCGGGGATTAGGATGTGCTTCTATCGCTTTGTATAATACCGGCTGGGTAAACTTAGGCTCATCAGATTCATTATGGCCGTAGCGGCGATAACACAATATATCAATGAAAACATCGTCATGGAACGTTTGCCTAAACTCCATCGCCAGGTTAATGATGTATACTAAAGCTTCAACATCATCGCCATTAACATGGAAAACAGGTGACAATACCGTTTTGGCAATATCAGTGCAATACGTGCTCGAACGGGCATCCTTAAAATTGGTGGTAAATCCTATCTGGTTATTGATTATCAGGTGAATGGTGCCCCCGGTGCGGTACCCATCCAGTTTTTCCATTTGCAAAACTTCGTAAACAATACCCTGGCCTGCTACAGAAGCATCGCCATGGATCAGGATCGGGGCTATTTTGGTATGATCGCCGCTATACTTAAAATCTATTTTCGAGCGGGTAAGGCCTTCAACAACAGGGTCAACAGCCTCCAGGTGTGAGGGGTTGGGGCAAAGGCTTAAATGCACAGTATTGCCGCTCTCTGTTTTTACATCAGTTGAGAAGCCAAGGTGATATTTTACGTCACCGCCATGCGCCGAGTCTTCATCATAATTCTTGCCTTCAAATTCCGAAAAAATCTCCTTATAGGTTTTTTCCATGATATTGGCGAGCACATTCAAACGGCCGCGATGCGCCATCCCGATAATGAACTCTTGAATACCCAAATGAGCCCCTTTTTGAATAACCGAATCCAGAGCGGGTATCAACGCCTCTGCGCCCTCTAAGGAAAAACGCTTTTGCCCAAGAAATTTTGTACCCAGGAAGTTTTCGAAAATAACTGCATGGTTCAACTTATCAAGCATGTTTAGTTTCTGCTCAGTTGAGAAGGAAGGCGTATTACGCTTGCTTTCCATACGGTCCTCAAACCACTTTATTTTTATCGGGTTGCGTATGTATTTGTATTCAGCACCTATCGACTGGCAATAGGTTTGCTCGAGCATATCGCGGATATCCCTCAGTTTAGCATGGCCCAGTCCAACTTCAACACCTGCATTAAAAACCGTATCCAAATCAGCATCACTTAGCCCAAAGGTTTCCAGTTCCTTGCCGGGGAAATATTTACGGCGCTCACGAACTGGATTGGTTTTTGTAAAGAGGTGCCCGCGTGTACGATACCCATTGATCATGTTGAGCACATTGATCTCTTTTAAAAAATGTTCGGGTGTTTCTCCGTCAGTTGCTGCCGGAACCAGAGTTTCGCGGCCAAAATCAAACCCTTCGAAAAATTTTTGCCATCCAAAATCTATTGATCCGGGGTCTTGTTTGTATGCTTCGTAAAGAGAATTAATGTAGGCAGCGTTTCCGCTATTGATATAATTGAGGCGATCCATTTGAAAACCAATCTTAAAGATGGTACAAAAATAAGCATATCGGTTTAGAAACTTTGTAATTTATTTATAAAACTTAGCCATAGTTATCAAAGAGGGCAAGTTTGGACAGTACAACCTTGAAAGTAATGAAATTAGTGCCTTAGCTTATGCAGAAAGTCGCGCAGATAAGAAATCCCTTCCAGGAGTACTGCGAGTACGCCAATGATGATCGTATATTGTTCGAAAGGGTTCATAATATTGTTATATGATAAGACGCAATATTAAAAAAAATGTTACATCAACGCTTACCTATTTTATAGGCTGCCGGCGTGTGCAAAGCTGCTGTCGGCATCATATATCTCAGGCAGCCACGTATTTATAAAATCACTTTTGGTTTCCAATTCAATGTCTTGTTTAGCCCCGTTGAAATAGCGGTTTTCGCGTGGATCATTCCCTACTCCTGCCACAAAGGCCCAGTTGCCCCAATTGCTCGCGGGAGAGTAATCGATCAGTTTTTCCTCGAAATAGGTCGCCCCCTTTGTCCAGTCTACTTTTAGGTGATGGGTCAAAAACCCGGCTACTATTTGGCGGTTATAATTATTGATATAGCCCGTTGCATTCAATTCGTGCATGCTGGCATCAACAAATGGGATGTCGGTATTGCCGGTTTTCCACTGTTCAAAAAGTTCAAGCTGGTTAGGTGCAAAGTCCCCGGCTTCATCCTTAAACCCTTCGGGGTTAAAGAACTGTTTGCCGTGTTTTTTAAACATGAACCTGAAATAATCCCGCCACAACAGTTCCATTATCAATGGTGGATTTGTAATAGGACTATTGGGTCTGTGTTTGGTTAGCTCGCGGTATACCCATCGCATGGAAAGGCACCCTAATGATATCCAAGCCGAAAGTTTTGAGGAATGATCCACCCGGGGATGGTGTTTTGCACCTCTGTGCCCTGCCGTTTGATCCAGGTTCAAAATATAGTGCTGCAATTGCTGCAGAGCCACTGTTTCGCCCCCTTTAAATTGAAAGGTTGCGCGCTGGTCGTCAAATGGTTCCGTTAAACCCAGTTCGGCAAGAGTCGGTATGCTTCCGGCGTGAGCAATTGGAGGCACCATAACCTGTTCCGGCGTTTCAATACAAGGGCGCACCGCACTGTCCCTTTCTACTTTTTTCTTAAAAACAGCAAAACTGTCCGGGATATCTTTTATTGGGAAGGGCAGGTCCTCTTTATGATATAATGTATGCCCTATAAAATGCTTCAGGTTCAGCTTTATTTTCCAGAGCGCCGTTTCTAATTCTTCTGATATTGCGGTTTCTTCAAAAGCCACTTCGCGATGATGGTAA
>JANYAB010000161.1 GCA_025355225.1 Bacteroidota bacterium | reverse complement strand
AAACTAAGCCCCGCCTCGAGCAATATAGCCGATGCAAAATTTGAAGATGCGAGGACCAGGATAGGTCCGATGATATTGGGTAAGATATGGCGGCGGATGATCCTAGCATTATTAAAACCCATTGAGCGTGCTGCCTCAATAAACTCTACCTGTTTTAAACTCAGTACCTGTCCCCTCACCAGCCTGGCTACTTCAACCCACATAGACAGACCCACCGCGATAAATATTTGCCAAAGCCCCTTCCCCAAAGCGAACGATATTGCTATAACCAGTAATAGCGCCGGCAAGGCCCACAATATATTCATAAGCCAGCTTAATGAGGCATCTATCCATCCACCAAAATACCCCGCCACAGAGCCAATGGTTACGCCAAGCAATAAACTGATAATTACAGATACGAAACCTACTGCCAATGATACCCTGGCGCCTAAGATAAGCCGGCTTAACAGGTCGCGGCCATAGATGTCGGTGCCAAGCCAATAGGTTTTTTTTGTTATCTGGTGTTCTGTTATTTCGTTATAAAAAACACTGTATTGTCTTGTCGTCAGATTAAAAGACTTTTTTATGCCGTTAGGGCCAATAATTGAAACCTGCTTAGCAGTATAAATGGCTTTGCCCCCTAACACCGTTTCAAAAATATTATAGGTTTTTTTCTCTGGCTTGTCCTCCCCGCCAATATATTCATCAACAAAAATAGAATCCTTCAAAAAATTATACCCTGTTATGGGAATGTCTTTATAAAAGGCCGGTTGGCCAAACAACATTTTAGTAAAAATATTTACGGTATCCACTGGCTCGCTTTTGCGCATGCGCAGCATAGTAAATTCGGCGCCGGGTTTTTTGATACTCAACTGAATGGTCATATTATTTGCCTGCGGAGTTGAGTCGGGCATTACCAGGTAGCCAAGGATAGCGATAAGCACCGAAAAGACAATAAATACAAGCCCGGCTACAGCAATTTTATTACGTTTAAATGCGCTCCAGGTGCGTTGTGATGGGGTTAGCTCGGCCAAGTGCTTTAATAGATCAGTTTGGCTAAATATCGCTTATTTATGAGCAAAAACAAAGTTTATCGCACCAAGCGGCCTTTCCACAGATATTTTCTGGTATTTCCCATCAAACCGATGTATACAAAATAAATAACATGGACAGGTATAATCAATATAAGCAGGCCAACGAGGTTTGTACGTCTAAAAAAGGCGCTTATCGGCAGCAAAAATGCAGCCTCAAACAAATACTTTAACAAAAACTGGAGGACGAATAACTTAAAAAAATAAATATCATAGAACCCTAAACTTGCATTTACCAGAAGCGAAAGATTAAACAGCCATATGCTAACCGCCAGTGCCACTATCTTTTTGTCCTTGTACCTGGTTGATTTTGATGCCCAGCGGCGGCGCTGCTGCAAAAACTCGTTCAAGGTGTGCTTGGCGTGTGTAAAAACTATGGCCTCCCTTCCTTTTAAAAAACCAATGCGCCCGGGATACTTTTCTGCAACTTTCTGCAGCAACAATTCGTCATCGCCCGATGCCAGTTCATCAATTCCGGAAAAACCACCAACTTCATAAAACACATCCTTGCGATAGGCAAGGTTTGCACCATTACAGGTGGACGCCCGCCCATTGCCGATAAATGCAGCACCTATGCCTATCAGATAGGCAAACTCCAGGGTTTGCATATATTCAAATAGGTTTCGCTCTTCAAAATAGGTCACCGGCGATGAGATCATTACCCAGTCATTGGTTTCATAATAACTTACGATGGCAGATAGCCAGGCCGTACCCATTCTGCAATCTGCATCTGTAGCTACCATCAGGTCGCCGGTAGATAAGCCTATGGCTTTCGCTATTGCTTTCTTCTTATAAGAATTTAGTGGTTTGTCTTCCTTAAGCTGCAACAATTTAACACCCCGATCTGCGTAACTTTTAATGATGTCGGCTGTCCGGTCAGTTGAATGATCATCAACAAAAATCACTTCCATTAAGTGTTTGGGGTAGTCCTGCGCTAAAATATCATCAATGGTGAAGGCTATCCTTTCTTCCTCATTCCGGGCCGCGATCATCACGGTCACTTTTGTGATGAAATTTCCGTAGCCCGGTTTTGGACGCTTCAAAGCAGCCCATCCTTTAATAAGATAAACCAATACCAAAAGGTAAAGGCCCGTAAGCAATAAGGATATACAACTATGAAGTGCGATCAAAGAATTTCAGTTTTAAAACGAATACAGAGCCTAAAATAGCGGGGATGATCAGATTTATCAGCCAAATGGACGATACTGCCGCAATTACCGCGATCTTTTGATCGGTAATATAAACAAAAAAGGTCGATGCTGTCATGCTGCGAACACCAACATCCAGCAGATCAAGCGATGGCAATGCCGATTGTACAAAAAACAGGATAAATACCATCATCAATATGGGGAAGATACTGATTTCGGGCATAAGCAAATGAATGACCAGGTAATACTGAAACGAAAAAACGAAGAAACGCGCCAAACAAAACCACATGATATTGAGCAATTCATTGAATTTATACCGGCCCATAATATCAAAAAAGCGGTGGTATTTTTCGAGAAAGGCGATACTGTTTAATAGCGACACCAGCCACTTGATGTTAAAATAAAACACCAGTATTAAACCCATAAAACAAATAGCAGCGAGCGAAAGGCCAAGGGATAACCAGGTATTGAGATGAAGAAAGGTATAATTAAACCATATCAGCGCCATTAGGCCCAAAACATTGGTAATAACATTTTGCCCGAACGATCCCACAGCCATAGCAAATACACCATGTATGCGTTTGCGGTTGGGCAGAAACATTACCCGGCCGCCATATTCGCCCAGGCGATTGGGCGTAAATATGGCCCATGTTAAACCACAAAACACAGCCTCGATTGCTTCCCAGGTGGTTATTTTAACCAGCTCACGCGTAAGATATTTCCATTTAACAGACTCCAATACCCAGTTTACCAGCATAAGGAGCGCAACAAACGACATAATTGTCACTACCCGGCTATAGCTGATATGCGTTATTAAATTCTGAAATTGTTTTAGGTTAGTATTGTTGTTTAACCGGCGGTAAATAAAGATAAATGCTAAAACCAGTATTACAACTTTTAGTGAGTACGAGAATATTTTCTTGGCAGCTGTGGTCAATTCCTAAAAATTTGTGCAATGTTACGTGAATGATTTTGGAATTCGGAATTTCGATTTCTGATTTGTTTTTATTTCGATAGCGCCCGCCCATCCAGATTAAATCATAAATAATTCTTTCTTCCTTAAATTCGAAATCGAAATTCCGAATTCCGAAATATACTCTACTTCAAACGCGGTTTTAAAAACGCTATAGTGTTGGCGTAGGCATCCCTTGTTGCTTCGCTATTATAAATAGGATTACTTGGGTTGGCAAAACCGTGGCCGGCGTCGTACTGATGCAGGTATAATTTTTTACCGGCAGCCTTCATATCGTCGGCAAATTTTGCCACTACTTTTGGATTGATCCACCCGTCCTTATTTGCAAAGTTGCCCAATACGTCACCATTCAATGCTTTTAGCTTGGTCAGATCCTGCTCGGGCATACCGTAGTACATTACGCAGGCAACATCCTGTTTGCCTGCTAAAAGGCTTGCCTGCAGGCTCCATCCACCGCCCATACACCAGCCAATAGTCGCGATGTGCGCTTTCGGACCAACATACGCAATAGCGCCGTTAATGATTGCCCGCGCCCTGGCATCGCTAAGTGCCTGCATATATTTGCCGGCTTCCTCGCCGGTAGCGGCTACTTTGCCATCGTAAAGGTCGAGGTCTATAATATTCACATTGCCCAGGTCATTGTATATTTTTTCCGATTCGTGCTTTACAAAATCGTTCAATCCCCAATACTCGTGAACTACGATGAGCCAGTTATTGGTTGGATTTTTAGCCTTAAATTCAAAAGCGTTGGCCTCTTTTCCGTCACTGGTTTTATAGGTAAGGGCTTTACCGATGCTGCTTTGGAAATGGTAGACGCGCGGGTTGGGATGCGATTTAATAAAGTTTTTATCAGAAGCTAACATGGCAAACTTTTGAGTTGCCGATTGATAGCAACAGGTCATTTTGCGTTGGCTGAAAGCAAACACATTGCATAAGATCATTAATGTTAAAAGGAATAGTTTTTTCATGGTTGTGATTTTAAGTATTGGTTATACAATATTAGGATGATTTTGTTTAGAAATGCTGTGTGATGCAGTATAAAATATTTAATCAATGTCATAATTAGGAACCATATTTGCACGCGAAATAATATTAACAACAAGCATTTACGTGATAGACATAGGCTTTTCTGTCCATTTTTTAGGGCGTTCCACTTTGAAGTGGAACACCCGGAACGGTATCAATAGTTAAATTATTTAACCTCAATAACATTTTGCTGTTGGCTAAATCTATATTTCTACAAATAATGGCTCTGCAAATAGCAAAATAAATAATCGACAATAATCATTTACATAATGTGTCATTTGCAACAACGAAGCATCTCCACAAAAGGGGATGAGCAGGGAAAAGGCGAATAGAAAATTCCGAAATCGTCCCGATAGCTATCGGGATTCCGACTTCCGAAATCAACCCAATATCTCCTTAATATCTTCAGCCGACAGTGATTTAATAAAGCTTTCTTCGGTAGTGATAAGCGAGCGGGCCACCTTTAGTTTGCGGTGCTGTAGCGCCAGTATTTTTTCTTCCACCGAATCTTTGGTGATAAACTTGTAGATGAACACATTTTTTGTTTGCCCTATGCGGTGTGTTCGGTCAATGGCTTGCTGCTCCACTGCCGGGTTCCACCAGGGATCCAGGATAAAAACATAATCAGCCTCGGTTAGGTTCAACCCAACACCGCCTGCCTTTATCGAGATCAAAAACACTCTTGTTTTCTCATCCTCCTGGAAACGTTTAACCACATCGCCACGGTTTTGGGTGCTGCCATCAAGATATACATAAGGTATGCCTTCGGTATCGAAATAATTACGATAAATGGTCAGCTGTTTTACAAACTGAGAGAATACCAAAACTTTGTGCCCCCCTTCCAGCACGTTGTCTAAAGTATGCACCACATCTTCGAACTTACCCGAATCACCTTCATATTCGTCATCTATCATTGATGGGTGATTGGCAATTTGCCTCAGTTTAGTTAGCCCCTGCAAAACCTGTATCTGTGTTTTGGCAAAGGTGCCATCTTCAAGACTTTTTAACAACTCGTTGCGGTATTCTGATTTCACCTTTTCATAAACGCTTGCCTGCTCTTCGCTCATTTTGCAGTAGAACAGGTTTTCGGTTTTAGGCGGTAATTCCTTTGCTACCTGTTCTTTTGTCCTGCGCAAAACAAATGGCTTTATCAATGCCTGTAGTTTGCGGGCCTTTTCTTCGTCCTTTTTTTTCTCAATAGGGGTAACGAATTCATTCTGAAAAAACTGCTGACTGCCGAGTAACCCCGGGTTGATGAACGACATTTGCGTCCACAGGTCGTTAACCGAGTTTTCGACCGGTGTGCCGCTTAATATCAGTTTAAAGCGCGATTTAAGCAGCTTGACTGATTGGTAGGACTTTGATGAAGGGTTTTTTATGTTCTGGCTTTCGTCCAGAATGATATAATCAAAAAAATAAGTTTGAAACAATTCAATATCTATCCTGGTGATGCCGTAGGTGGTGATCACCACATCATAATTAGTAAACACTTCGAGCGATTTATACCTGAGCGTACCGGTATGCACCATCATTCTCAATTTAGGTGTAAACTTCTTAGCCTCGTTCAGCCAGTTGTAAATAAGCGAAGTGGGCATGATGATTAGGGAGGTGCTTGTGCTGCCAGCTGCTTCTGTATCCTCTTTATGCTTTTGTAGCAAGGCAAGTGTCTGTATAGTTTTGCCTAAACCCATATCGTCTGCAAGGCAACCGCCAAAATGATAATGCTGCAAAAAATGGAACCAGTTGAACCCCGCCATTTGGTAGGGTCTTAAGTGGCCTACAAAGCTGACAGGCATCGCCACTTCGCCCATATCTTCGTAATCGCTTAACTTTTGCAGTTTTCGATTCATGGTAACGCCCGCCAGGTCGCCCTCGGCTAATTCGTTTACGAGGCCAATATGATGACGGCGAAGCCTGATATGCTCATTTCCCTCTGAGAAATGAAGCAGGTTGCCATATTGTGAAAACCATTTTTCGGGAATCACGGCAATTTCACCATTTGGCAAAATGAATTCCTTTTTATGATTAAGGATATGATTTTTTAACTGAATGAATGGTATCCGGTACGGACCGAAATGCACTATCGCATTGATATCAAACCAGTCATTGTTTTCATTAACTTCCAGATCAATCTTGCTGCTCCCGAACAGATAGCGTTTTTGCCCTTCCGGCTGCTCTATTTCAAATCCTTCGGCTAACAGTTGTTCGTGATGCTGATTCAGCCATTCAAAAACCGGGAATGAACGGTCTGCATCATCATCGGTATGGGCGACCTCGAGATTCTGGAACAAAGTGGATACCGTTTGTAAACCCCATCCCTCCAGCAGATGCAGTTTAGCTTTTTCCCAGGCAAGCGAACGCTTGATGCGATGGAACAGGTAATTGTCGCCGGTGCGTTCCATTCTTACCGACACGTGCCTGCCATCGCCATAAGGGAAAATATAACCCGAATATTTGAAGTAAAGCTGCAGCTGCGAGGTGCCGCCCTCAACGTATATCGGCTTTAATACCGGTATCGCCTCATGCTTCTCCGTGTTTATAGTAAAACCTTCAGCGTATACATTATGCTTTTCTATCAGCGGCGCAACAAACTTTTCGAAATATGACTCCTCAGACGAGCGCGGTATGGCAATATATCGCTTGCTTAAAAAGGGAAATAGTTTTTTGCCCTCTATTTCCTTTTCGAAATAATACAAAGTATCATCAAGCATCATCCAGGCCGGATGGTTGCAAATGATCTCGGCATTTTTGAACATGAACTCGATGCGCATACCCTGGTATTTTATAGTAGGGAAATACCTGATCTCCGTTTCATCACGCCTGAAATGGAACAATACTGAAGCTGCTTCCGAGGCAATTTTCAAT
>JANYAB010000150.1 GCA_025355225.1 Bacteroidota bacterium | reverse complement strand
GTTCCACAGCAGGGTTTGGCTGAACATATAGAAAACTTGCTTGAGGACATACAGCAAAACATCTATCAAAAGGCGCTAAAGTTTAAACTGGAGAATACAAGGGAGGTTGATAACTACGAAGAGTTTAAGCGCCTGCTTGATGAAGAACCCGGCTTTTTGTCGGCCCACTGGGATGGCACAGCCGAAACAGAGCAACAGATAAAGGAGGAAACCAAGGCTACCATACGATGCATACCTTTGAATAATAAACAGGAGGAGGGTAAGTGTATCTTAACCGGAAAACCGTCAAGCCAGAGAGTGTTATTTGCACGGGCATATTAGCGTCAGTTAATAGTTCATGGTTGATAGTTCATAGTAATTATCGTTATAAGCCATGGACTATTATCTATGAACCATGAACTAAAGAAAAATGAAATTCGCAACAAAAGCTATACACGCAGGCCAGGAGCCTGATCCGACGACGGGGGCCATTATGACCCCAATTTACCAGACATCAACATATTGGCAGAAGTCGCCGGGCGATAATAAGGGTTATGAGTATTCACGCGGAACGAATCCTACCCGTAAGGCGTTGGAAAACTGTCTTGCCGCATTGGAAAATGCAAAATTCGGACTTGCTTTTTCGAGTGGAATGGGCGCTACTGATGCGGTGATGAAATTGCTTCGCCCGGGTGATGAAGTAATTACCGGTAACGACCTGTATGGTGGCTCGTACCGCATGTTCACCAAAATATTTGCCAATTATGGTATTAAGTTCCATTTTCTTGATCTTTCAAAACCGGAGATCGTTAGTGAATATGTAAACGACAACACTAAACTGGTATGGATAGAAACGCCTACCAATCCGACGATGCAGATAATTGATATTGAAGCCATAGCTAAAATAACCAAAGCCAATAACATTTTGCTTGCAGTTGATAACACTTTTGCTTCACCTTATCTGCAAAACCCCATTGACCTGGGAGCTGATATTGTGATGCATTCGGTAACCAAGTATATCGGTGGCCACAGCGATGTGGTTATGGGTGCGTTGATGTTGAATGACGAAGACCTGTATAAACAATTATGGTTCATCTATAATGCTTGTGGCGCAACACCTGGCCCGATGGACAGCTTTTTAGTATTGCGCGGCATTAAAACCTTGCACCTCCGTATGAAAGCCCATTGTGAAAATGGCCGGAAGATAGCTGAGTTTTTAAAAACACATCCCCGGATAGACAAAATTTACTGGCCGGGTTTCGAAGATCACCCCAATCATGCTATTGCCAAAAAGCAAATGCGTGATTTTGGCGGTATGATATCCATAACTATAAAAGATGCGGATTTGGAAGAAACGTTCAAAGTAGCCTCTTCTTTTAAAGTATTTTCGCTGGCTGAGTCATTGGGTGGGGTAGAATCACTGATCAATCACCCGGTATCAATGACGCATGGCTCGATACCAAAAGCGGAACGAGAAAAAGCCGGTGTAGTTGACAACTTATTGCGTTTGAGCGTAGGGGTGGAGGATATTGATGATTTGCTGGATGATTTGAAACAAGCATTAAGCCCCCTAACCCCCTAAAGGGGGAATTTTCAATATGCTAAATGATGATACAGTTCTCCTTAAGTTTTTAGACCTACCCCTTCAGGGGGGCGGGGGGCTAAAAGCTTTCCTTGATTCCAAAGTTTCTCAATACAACCAACCCGAGTTTATCAAGAACGACCCGGTATCTATACCGCATATGTTCTCCAAAAAACAGGATATTGAGATCATGGGTTTTTGGGCTGCGACACTGGCCTGGGGACAGCGGATAACCATTATCAATAAATGTAAGGAGCTGATTACTTTGGATGGCGCACCTTATGATTTTATCATTAACCACAAGGAGCCCGACCTGAAAAAACTGCTGCATTTTAAGCACAGAACGTTCAACGATATTGATACTTTATACTTTATCTCGTTTTTCAGGTGTCATTATAGTCAACACGATTCATTGGAGGATGCCTTCGTTCCACCTGTCATTCTGAGCGATAACGAAGAATTTACCCGCCGACAGACCCTTCG
Organism: Bacteroidota bacterium; assembly: GCA_025355225.1. Lineage (GTDB taxonomy): Bacteria > Bacteroidota > Bacteroidia > Sphingobacteriales > Sphingobacteriaceae > Mucilaginibacter. Next base: position 5,561 of record JANYAB010000150.1, on the reverse strand, counting down.
CTATGCGCACGGTGACAATGTGGTTATTGAAAGTTATCTCAACCACTTCCGCGAGTATTTCTTTAGTCTTCCCGATTACCCTCACCGAACCAAAAAACACGTTTCATCACCATCGCAAAAATCAACCTGCAAAAGGCTCAACATGTTTTTACGCTGGATGGTACGAAAGGATGACTTTGGTGTGGATTTCGGTATATGGAACAAAATAAAACCATCAGAACTGATAATGCCCTGCGACCTGCATGTTGACCGGGTGGCCCGAAAGCTCAAACTCATTACCCGTAAACAAACCGACTGGCAAACCGCAGTTGAATTGACAGAACGCCTGCGAGAATTTGATCCGCTTGACCCGGTTAAGTATGATTTTGCTTTGTTTGGCTTGGGGATAGAGGAGAAGTTTTAGAAAAAATATTTAAATTTATTCAACTTTAAAATCTTTAAGTATGACAACCAAGATTGAACTTGAGCGTAAGGAATATTCATTTTCAGATGCTGAAATAAAAGATTTGGTTAAAACTATGCAGGATTATATCGAGGGAAAAGCTACTGCTAAGGATTGGAAAGATATTGAACAAGATTTAAATGAGATTTTTGGATTGTGTATTTAGTTCGCAATTCAATGCCCCACCGCTTTAGCGCGGGGGATAAAGACTATTCTACTTTTTGGCTTTAGCCTAAATAATCGCTTTGTTGTTGGGGGCTAAAGCCGGTAGTAGTGGTTATTTAAACCCCGACCTGAAGGCCGGGGCTATGAAAATTTGAGTCTTAATATTATATTATTGGCGAACTAAATACATAATCATGTGGGATTTATTTTCATTTATGAGCCGATCTTACACTAATATACCAGGCGAAGAAATAGAACTTCAGCATTTTATAACCGGAAAATCGGAGTATTCTTTAATGCTGTTCGAATATTTTATAACCGAATTGCGAAAGATCGGCCCGGTTACTATTAGTCCGCACAAAACAATGATCAGTATTGCTAATTCGCGTAAACGGGTAGCTTATATTACCCAATTGGGAAAACGTTTTATTCATGTGGTATTCCCATTTAAGGGGCGGTACGAGGATAATCTTTGTTTTCAGAGAATACAGCAGGTGCCCGGGAGAAATGTGGTGTACCATCATTTCAGAATGCTTTACCCGGAAGATATAAATGAAGAGGTGAGAAAATTTATGCGAATCGTCTATGATGGATCACCTGCAAATTCACAGCAAACCACAATATGAATAAATACAACACCGATGATCCTCAGCATTTGTCTGAATTTCTTTCAGGAAAATCTGAGCACACGTTAATGCTGTTCGATCATTTTATAAGTGAATTCGGGAAAATCGGCTTGATTACTGTGCATCCGGCCAAAACCATGATCGGTGTAGCCAATTCGCATAAACGCATTGCCTGGATCACCCAATTAGGTAAAAACTTTATCCATGTCGTGTTCCCTTTCAAACAGCCTTATCCCGACAATTTATGCTTTCAGAAAATTGCACAGGTTCCCGGCGATATGCAGTTTAATCATCATTTCAGGATGCTGCAGGAAGAAGATGTGAATGAAGAAGTTGTGGGATTTATGAGATTGGCCTATAAAGATGAATCTGAATAAAGTCAAATCTATCAGTGTAATCCCCCGGTAATAGGTGTAATCATCATACTAAGCCTCTTCTTTAAAGTAAACCTTATAATAATTCATCAATTTGCCTTCATCAAAGCCTTTTTCTATCAATTCTTTATCGCCATGGATATAGATATGGAAGTTCTTATCCAGCTTTAATACGCTCTTGTAAACCCGCTGCTGCTTTTTTACTGCGCTGGATGATATCTCGAAAGTATTTGAAATAGGCGTTTCAAATTCTGTTTCAAACTGGCTTTTATAATTTTTGAAGGATTCAATGGCTTCTGGATTACCGATTACCTCGTCGGCAAACTCATCCATATCAAAAGTGTCTTTCTCTTTAAAATACTTCATCGAGCGGTTTAGCAGGTCTATCTTATCCGCCTTGCTCAAATCAATTTCATCATCTATTTTATTGGTAACAAAGTTCTTGTAAATACCTAACGCGTTGTTGGTTTGGTTAAAACTGTCATTGCGGATCTTCAATTGCAGAAATTCATCCTTCCAATAGGCAGCTGCTTCCTGGCCGCGGCTGGTATGATCGATCACCACCACTTTATACCCATTTTCTTTTTCGATATTAAATATCAGCACACCTTTATCTAACTTGTTGATATTGATGGCATTCTCCTCGTAATCCACCTGGAAGCCGCTTTGTTCGGGATAAACTTTCAGATAAGTTTCTTTATTTTCCGATTTGAAAATTCCTATAGCATCCAGCGGGTTACCCTCAATCTGCACCTGCTTAAAATACGCCACATACAGTTCGCCGGGTTTAATATTGGGATGATTGGATACCTTGTAAAGATGTTTGGCAACCTGTTCAGACATTTGGTGGAAACGGTCCTTATCCTCAAAAACCTCGGTTGCAAAATGGTGAAGTTCGTTCAGACTCAAGTCGCCGCTGCTATGCATTAAATGATAAACCTCGTTGGTTTTTTCAAAAGGTTTTAAAAAATATTGCATAAGTAATTGGCCAATCAGTTCGTCCTTTAAAGCAACAGGATGGTCAGATAAAGCATACATTTCATTTTGCGACTGATTACCAACATGATGGACAGAGACGATATCCAGGGAAGCTTCAAAATAAGTTACCATAATTTCAGCGAAAGTAAGGAAATATTAAATAGTTTGTCAGGCTTTAGGCCTTCCAAAAAACAAAACATAGCCATCAGCATCCGTTACTTCAAATCCGCGCAGCCCATCGCCGTCGTCCCGGATGGGTCGCCGAAACGTTATACCGGCTGAACTGAATTCTTCAAATAAGGCGTCGGGTTCTTCAGTAGAAATGTACGCATCCCAGGCAGCCCATTCATGCCGGGTATGATTGGGAATGGGTTTTATGTCATCAGCAATAGCCTTTAGCATGATGGAAACAGGGCCGCGGCCCACCATAGCCCAATATATATCACCTTCGGGGCCCATGTGCAGCACTTCAAATCCAAGTTTACTTACGTAGAAGGCTACCGAATCTTTTATATTGGAAACGATAAAAAAAGGCGAAATGAAGTTAAGCTTTGACATTGTTTACGTTTTATCGTGAGATAAGCAGCTAATGAATACGGCGTTGTAACAAATATCAGGAGTTCAAAGAATGAAAGCAAATCAAAATTTTAACCGATACTGAGAGCAAGTTGTCCTTTCGGCCTCGCATTTCGATAAGGTTAAGCTAACGTTTCTCTGCAAGAGAAATGCTTATAATAACAATAAAATCAAAACAAATTTAAACTGAGAAGCTACCCAAAATCCAGTATTCAACAAAAATCAAACTATCTGATAAATCCTTTAATCGTGTTCAAATGGGCGCTTTTTCAGTCAACCTTCCTATCCTGGGATCACCATGCGTTATGTATTCACATACTTTAATTGCCGCAGTTTCAAAATCCTCGGCATCATCAGGAAGCATCAGCCAGTTACCATGCCGCTCATCCCCATCAAGGACGAAAGGGCCTAACTCCGGGGCGTCCTTTTTTAAACTTCCGTGATGTTCTTTATCGGTAGCTACCCATATCCCGTTTAATTCAGGGTTATTATCGCGCTTACGAAGTATCAGCATGATCCTTTTACCCAAATAAATGTAATGCATGCCGAACATTTTCTTTACTGTTATGCCAGTCGGCAGGTAATCAAATACAAAATCGTATGGGATAGGATTTGCCATATCCATCAAATTTACGGTTTTAATATTTTACACTAATTGAATAAAAAGATTGGCTTAATTAGCGACTTTTGTCGGAACTGCTGATTACAATGATGAGTTGATTATTATGATCAATCAGCGAAATCATTTAATCCAATAAATCAGCGGTTCAGACAAAGAATGAATAACGAAGAAACTATCGTTGCCCTTGCAACCCCTTCAGGGATTGGCGCCATAGGTGTGATCAGGCTGTCGGGACCCGATGCCATCACTATAGCTAACCGCGTTTTCAAAGGAAAGGACTTAGGTAAAGAGGCATCACACACTATTCATTTTGGGCAGATAGTTGAGGGTGATTTAGTATTGGACGAGGTATTGGTTTCGCTGTTTATTGCGCCACGATCATATACCCGCGAGAATGTGGTGGAGATATCCTGCCATGGATCAAATTATATTATTGAGTCGATCATAAAATTACTGATAAAAAATGGAGCGCGTTCGGCCAAGCCGGGGGAATTTACCTTAAGGGCGTTTCTCAACGGGCAGCTTGATCTATCGCAAGCGGAAGCCGTTGCTGACCTGATCGCATCCGACTCGAAGGCGTCACAGCAAGTAGCCATGCAACAACTACGGGGAGGATTCAGCACACAACTACAAATTTTGCGCGACCGGCTGATCACGTTCGCTTCGCTGATTGAACTGGAGCTGGACTTTTCGGAAGAAGATGTAGAATTTGCTAACCGCGATCAGTTAAAACAACTGATCCATGATATTGCTAAAATAATCAGCCGGTTGATCGAGTCTTTTGAATTAGGAAATGTTATCAAAAATGGAGTAAGCACCGTAATTGCAGGAAGGCCCAACGCAGGTAAATCAACTTTGTTGAATGCACTCTTAAACGAGGAGCGGGCCATTGTGAGTCATATCCCCGGTACCACGCGCGATACTATTGAAGAATTGCTGAATATCAATGGCATCAATTTCCGGCTGATCGACACAGCAGGCATTCGCGAGGCTACTGATACCATCGAGCAGATGGGAGTAGAGCGCACGATGGAAAAGATCAGCCAGTCGGCATTGCTGATCTATGTTTTTGATGCCGAAAAAATAACGATCGAAGAACTTAATAATGATATTGTAAACCTGCAGAGGCCAAATATTACCATGTTGCTGGTAGCGAATAAAATAGATTTGCTAACGGAAGAAGAAAGGGTCGCCCTGCCCCATACCGATAGATCCATCCTTATTTCGGCCAAAGAAAAACAGCATATCGACGAGCTAAAGAATAAGGTATACTATGCCGCAGTAAAGGACAAACTAAGTGCCGACGAAACGCTGGTTACCAACATTCGCCATTTGGAAGCGCTGCAAAAAACGGAAGAGGCCCTTTTACGGCTTTTAAATGGGATCGATAACCAGGTAACCTCCGATTTCCTCGCGATGGATATTAAACAGGCGCTGCATTACTTAGGCGAAATTACCGGGGCTGTTACCACTGATGATTTACTGGATAATATTTTTTCAAAGTTTTGTATCGGTAAATAATCGCACCAAATCTCCACAAAGTTTTATGACTTAAACGGCTTAATTTCAACAAATTAAGTCATTTTTTCTTTGCTAATATTTTTGGAATTTTGCTCTCGTTTTGTTTATATTTGTACCTTAATTGTACCTCAAAAGGCTATTTGTACCTTGTGTCCAATATAGAGGTGAAATTACTGGACAAAATTAAACACTTTTAACAAAGTTTAAACAAAGCAATACACTAAGGATATGAGTTCAAACATAAAAGTTTCCAGGAT
>JANYAB010000140.1 GCA_025355225.1 Bacteroidota bacterium | reverse complement strand
ATCGGGGGTCTTACCGCTTACGAGTTGGAGATGTACAAAGAGGAAATTAAAGAGATGTTTTTGTACGAAATCGCCGTCGAACCGGAACAAAGAAAAAGAGGAGTCGCGAAAGCGTTGATCGGGCATCTAAAAGACATCAGCATCGCAAAGGGCATAAAAGAAATGTATGTCGGCACATCAACAGATAACCATGTCGCTATGAAATTATACCACTCGACCGGCGCCGAAGCCGATACAAAGATTGCCTGGTTTGTATATACCCTTTAATAATTATTGAATATTCCATAATTGTTGATTCGCTGGATTAAGCTGACCCTAAACTATTCAACTTAATCCAACCTAATCAACCAACCCTAAACATTCCCCTTTTTAAGTTCTTTTACTGCGTAATCTGCCGCGCGGGCTGTTAAGGCCATATAAGTTAATGACGGGTTCTGGCAGGCTGTAGATACCATGGCTGAACCGTCTGTTACAAACACATTTTTTGCATCCCAAACCTGGTTCCATTCGTTCAGTACAGATGTTTTCGGATCACGGCCCATGCGGGCGGTACCCATCTCATGTATACCACGGCCCAATACGCCTTCCATACTATGAGCTTTTACATTTTTTACACCAGCCAGCTCCAGCATCTCTTTCGCATCATTTAGCATGTCGATGCGCATTTTATTTTCATTATCGCGGATGATGGCGTCAATGGCTACGACAGGTAAACCCCATTTGTCTTTTTTAGTCTTATCAAGAGTAACTTTATTTTCGTGATAAGGTAGTGTTTCACCAAATCCGCCTATATTCATGGTCCATTCTCCGGGTTCGCTTAAAGCATCCTTTAATTCAGCGCCTATGCTTAGCTCTGGGATGCTTCTGCTCCAGTTTTCCCGGCCTCCCCGTCCCTGGTAGCCAAAACCGCGGATATAATCGCGCTTTTCGCCATTAAGGTTGCGGTAGCGTGGTATATAGATGCCGTTCGCCCTTCTTCCAAAATAGTACTTATCCTCATAACCTTCCATATGACCGCTTGCTCCTACACCCAAATGGTGGTCCATCAGGTTATGACCTAGTTCGCCGCTGCTGCTACCCAGGCCGTCCGGCCATATATCGGTCGCTGAGTTCATCAATATCCAGGCTGAGTTTATGGTGGATGCATTGAGGAAAATCACCTTTGCATAAAATTCATAGGTTTTGTTGGTTTCTGCATCCAACACTTCTACGCCCTTTGCCTTCTTTGTATCCTTATCGTACAATATTTTAGTAACTATAGACCAGGGTCTTACTGTCAGGTTTCCTGTCGCAACCGCAGCAGGTAGTGTTGCCGACTGCGTACTAAAATAAGCCCCGAACGGGCAGCCCAAAGCGCATTTATTACGGTACTGGCAGTTGGTGCGCCCGATATGCGGTACGGTTATATTAGCCGTGCGACCCATAACCATGTTTCTTAATCCTTTATAATGGCTGTTAAATCTTGCTGATACGTCTTTTTCCACACAGTTCATCTCCATAGGTGGCATAAAATCGCCATCAGGCAAAATAGCAAGGCCATCCCGGTTACCTGATATGCCTGCGAATTTTTCAGCATAACTATACCAGGGCGCCAGGTCCTTATACCTGATGGGCCAGTCGACAGCTATGCCATCTTTTGCATTAGCTTCAAAATCAATATCTGCCCAACGGTAGCTTTGCCTGCCCCACATTAATGAGCGTCCGCCCACGTGGTAACCTCTGAACCAGTCGAAACGTTTTACTTCAACATAAGGGCTTTCCTTTTCGTTTACCCAATAATCGACGTTAGCTTCATTCAACGGATAATCGCGTTTCAGGACGGGGTAGTCTTTTATCATTTGCTGTGTGCGTCCTCCCCTATGCGGAAACTCCCAGGGGGCTTTATTGGCACTCACATAATCCTTAATGTGTACAATATCACGGCCGCGTTCCAGCATGATCGTTTTGAGGCCTTTTTCAGTTAATTCCTTTGCAGCCCATCCGCCCGAAATCCCTGAGCCGATCACTATAGCATCATAAGTATTTGTTGACATGAATAAAAAGATTTATAATTGGTTACTTCGACTAATGTATAAAAAAACTATTAAACAAATAATATCATTGTGTTTTTGTTACACAATGGGACAGTTTGCTGTTGGCAGTACGCAGTTGGCAGGCATTTTTTATTCTTTGCAAACTGCAAACTAAAAACTGCCAACTGATCTCAAACTAACTTAAGGCCTTCACTGCAAACTCCCTGCATTTAATTACTTCCTTCACCGCATCCGAATCAGTTGGGATATCATATTCCAGTTCGATGGTTGCAGGGAATTTATATTTATTCCTCTTCATCAGTTGCAGCACTTCGGTTATCGGCGTATCCCCTTGCCCCCAAGGTGCATTTGGCCCGTCTTTAAACTTCCTGTCTTTAATGTGCATGCTAACTATACGCTCATAGTTCTTCAGGATAAACGGAACGGGACTAATGCTGGTACCAGCTACGTAATGGCCAATATCCAGGTTAATTGCGTTATATTTAGACTGCTCCAACGCCGTATCCCATAAAGTAGGCGTTGCCTGGGTATGTGCATGGTATCCGACAAATATTTTATGCTTGGTGGCAAATTCGCCCAAACGTTTTGTTTGATCGGCATTTGTCGATAACTCAACCGTCACATGATTCACACCCAATGCCTTACCGGCATTAAATGCATAATCTATTTCAGCATCTGTATTTTTTTCGCCTAAAGCATTTGGCTTCCACGCGTATATTTTAATCCCGGCTCCGTTAAACAGTTTGCGCAGCTCTTTAAACTTATCCATGCTGACACTTGCACGCCAGTCAGCCACTTTTTTTAAATAGTCCTTATCACCTGCTACACGTTGCGGGATGCCGGCAAAAGCTTCCGCAGGCTGGCCCATTAGTTCAATGGCATTAATATTACACTGAAGACAATACTGAAGCAATTGTTCGGCACTGCCAGGCATACTCCTGAACGAATAGGTTATAACGCCTATCTGCACCCCGTTAATAACCGAGTTCGGTTTAGATTGGAAAAGCGAACTTGTAGCAAAAACTGATTTGGAACTTAGGGCCAACCCTGCCGCTACAAGAGCGGTGCTGCCAATAAACCGGCGGCGGGAAATGTTTTGGTCTTTCATAATTGGTAAACTGATGTGGTTTGATAAATAGGAAACAACACCACCAAGGTAAATGTTGATTTTCAGATATTACCATGTTCATTGTAAAAAATGTGTTTCAATGTCGATTACTCCACCTTTTTACCATTTCCCAACCATAGCAAGGCATCTAATATCAGCTTACTTTCCATCTCGCTATCAAAAGTATGCGACAAATCCTTATTGGTATGATGTTCATAATCAATATCGTTGTGTCCCATATTCATATAGATCATTTTATAATGTTTATTTGCCCAAACTACAGGGTAATAGCCGCTATGCCATATTTCATTTAATTTGGGCCCGGTTCCCAACGGGAAACTGGTTGAGTCAATAGATATTAAAATCTTTCTTTACGGTACAGCAGATTCTACCGTGGAAGATCCAGAGGACGACAACTTCATCATCGTAATTGAATGAAAGCAGATTATTGAAGCTTTATCAGCTTTCTGACTATCCTTCTTAGAGACAGCTTTGGTTTTTTGTTGTCCGTTGAATGATTTTCAATAACAGCGTTTTCTACCAAATTCTTTAACAAACGCCTTGCTTCTGCCGGTGTCCTCAGAAAGAACTTTGCTGCAGATAAGTTGTCCCCTATTTTTATGGTAATTGAGCTATCGGGTAACGCCTTAAATATGTCTTCATCGGTAATGTCGTCTCCAAAAGCCATTATAAAATCATAATTAATATTATCTATGAGGGTTAAAGCGGCTTTGCCTTTGTTTATTTCTATGTTTTTAATTTCAACAACCATATTGCCCGGTAACAATTGCAAACCTTTATCAGTAGCCAAGTATTTTAAATTATTCATTAATTCTGCGGCCCTTAATTCACCGAGACCTTTTTGTGCCTTTCGGTAATGCCAAACGAGCGAAAAGGTTTTCTCTTCTATAAACGTACCCGGCGTACGGTCGACATATGTTTCCAATACAGGCAAAATGTCACGTTTCCATTGAGCCGACAGCCCTGGTAATTTATGCCAGTTACGTTTTTGTTTTTTAAACCACGCACCATGCTCAGCGATCATGTCGATATTGCTGTCGCCAAACCATTCCTCCAGGTTTTCGTGCTTTCGCCCGCTAATGAGTACTACATGATTTGCCGGATCTTCTGTTAACTGGTTCAGGATTTTATATAAATCTTCATCGGGGCTTGCCTGTTCAATATTTGGTTTAAAATCCACCAATGTTCCATCATAATCTAAAAACAGGATACGCTTTTGAGTTTTAGCATAACGGTTTATAATGGATTGCTCGGTACCAGCCCCAACATAACGCGTTTGCATCGACCTTTGAAGCTGTTTCACTTCTTTCAGTTTATCCATGAAAATTTTTACCCAATGCGAAATATTAAACTTAGAAACCATTTGCCTCATTTGCTGCATTCGCATTTTTTGCTCGTCCAAAGGCATATTGATCGCTCTTATAATGGTATCGGCTACCTCCACAGTATTGTTGGGGTTTACAATAAGCGCGTCGATCAATTCTTTCGAAGCGCCTGCCATCTCGCTCAGTATTAATACACCGTCATCATTGATCCGGCTTGCTACATACTCTTTGCTAACCAAATTCATACCATCGCGCATTGGTGTCACCAGGCAAACATCGGCAGAATA
>JANYAB010000119.1 GCA_025355225.1 Bacteroidota bacterium | reverse complement strand
TTTGGGCCCATCATATTTTGGTGAGTAGAACATCCTTGCCTTGTAATAACCTTTAAATGGATAAACGATTAATCCCGACTGTGTCTGGCTGGTTAAGTAATCCGTTTCGCTGCTATGCTTTGTAGTGATAACCAAAGCGCCGCCCGGTGCGTTGGAGCCATAAATAGCCAACAGGGCACCGCTTCGCAGTACTTCAATGCTGTAAATGTCATTTGCATTAAGGTCATTTAGCGCACTGCCATCTAATTGGGCCCCGTCAATAATTATTATCATAGCAACGGGCCCGCTCAGACGGCCTTGTGTACGTGTGCTATAAGGTATGCCATCTCTAAAAGTTACACCAAAAACTTTCCCTTGCAAGCAGTCTGAAAGTGTCACACAGCCCGCCAAAGTATTGCCCTTTATCACCTGGTCAGCATTGCCGGGGCCATTTAAATTGGCAGAATTTTCCAGATCCGTCTTTTTATTGGTGTTTGTTGAGGTGACCGTAACTTCTTTGAGATGTACCATTGTTGTTGTATCGGTACCCGCAGAACGGCGTGTGGTTAACACCAACGTTGCGGGCGTAATGTTGGTAGCCGATATCATCCTGATGTTGTCAATCTCTTTTGCTGAAAAGTAATTCAGGTCATCAGTTGTTCGTACAATGCCATCTATAATAACACGAACTTTGCTATGCTCATAACTAAAGCTGCTATTCGTATAAGTCATACCAGGAACCACATAGGTCAAGGCCTCCGTCATCACGATCAATTCTTTAGATAATCTTTTCATGTCTACATTATATTCGAGTGCAGTTCCATAGTTATTGTAAATATCCGGTTTGGGTAGTTTTTTATCTTTAATGGTCACCTCCTTAAGCTGTTTGCTATTCTTTAATGAGTCTTCCTTCAGTTGCCTTTCATAATCAGCAAGATTTTGTTTCATTGCTTCTGTTAAAACCGTTGATAGGTCAGGGATTATTTCCTTTTGCCTGGTAATCGCAGGATAATCTTTCTGTTTTACATAAATCGCTACGTTGCTGCCGTTATGTTCCTTCCTGGCCCGTAATACAATTTTTGCGGTATCAGACAGGCCAAGGTCGACGAATTTAAAATTCCCGTTCAGGTCGGTAGTGGTGTCCGAAATAAACTTCTCCTGGGACGCCAGCAAAGTGATTTTACCATTAGGCACAGGTTTACCTGCAGGTGTTTTTAAAGTACCGGCCAGTTCAAGTGCTTTTTCAGGTTGATAAGCTAACGGGGTTTCTGTGTTATTTAACACCTGTTTCCACTCAAACCTGCGGTAACCCTGGGTAAGCATCAACAACTCGAGGTCTGACCTCGTTTGATCATTGATGTTGTTGAAATAATAATTGGGTTGCTCGATATTCCCTTTGAGATCGGAGGTAAGCAGCAAATTATTTAATATAGTGCTTACGGCATTTTCATCAACCGGAACCCTGCTTTCATTGATCACAGATACCGAAAAGCTTCCTGCTATAGGAGTTGCATTTTCACTCTTCGTAGCCAGGTCGATCTTTACTTTTTGGCGCGGGCTATAGGTTTGTGACAACGATGAGATCGTAACTTTTAAATCCTCATTTTGTATAAATATTATCCGTTCATTCAGCGCTTCTCCGGTTTGCGAGAATAATGTAAACTGAACGATTCCTGACGGGAACCGGGTCTTGGGAATTAAGGTAGTAAATACAGGGCCTGCCAGTTTACCTTCAGCTATATAATAAATTTTACCGCCTGATTGTGCCACCAGGTAAAATGTGGAATTTTGATGGCCCTGGAATAACTTATCATTAGCTGCTACCTTTACATAGACGCTGTCAGCCCCGCTATTATTAATCGCAAGGGTAAAGCCTTCATCCTGTGCTTTTGGCAGATCAATAATAGTTTTGGAACTGTCGGCACATTTGATCTTTGCTTTGTAGATTTTACCTGCTTGCGGGATGAATGCAAATACGCCCATACCCAAATGCTGTGTAGCGAAAGCAGCAACTTCGTTACCGTCATTATCAGTTATAACCCCTGAGATCTCTTCCCCCATGGCACTGGAGTTTAGTGACTTTACAGCCACCCTGGATCTCAATCCATTAACCAGTTCGCCCCCCTCGGGAAAGAATTGAACATCGGGGTTTGCCGGAGCAGCCCGCTTTTGAAGTGCCAATACGGGTTGAGGCCCGCCTACACGAATAGCCTGGTTATAAAAGTATTCGACCCCGGTATTGCGCATCCAATTGGTATACGCACGGATATGGTAGCTTCCGGGTTTAATTGACCGGGCTAAGATAAAATCTCCCCAGGCCATGCCTGTTTTTAGTTTTAAGGTATGACGGGTAATTACAGAATCCTTACCATTGATCAGCTCGCAATACAGCACACCACTTAATGCAGATAGCTGATGACGCTG
>JANYAB010000100.1 GCA_025355225.1 Bacteroidota bacterium | reverse complement strand
TAAACGGCAACAATTACCTTGAACTATATTTTTTTATTCATCATTTGATCAATCCACATACAACGCCATTATCGTGGGGGGCCAATAAATATTAATACAGTTAAACGGAATCCATAAACTATTTATTTACCGGGAGATGCTGGTTTGCAGGTCGGCCAGTTTAATATTCGCATCGTAGCCAGAAATAAATAGTTTTATAATTAAAATACACACCAACTGATGTCTATAAAATTGAAGTATACGAGTCTTCTTTATTTTTTAAGTCTATTTTTTGCAGTTTTTTCTAAAACTGCTGTCGCCCAGGATACGGGACTACCGGCTTTAAAACGCGAGCATTTACCAATGGATAACGGCTGGAGGTTTGCCCTGGGGCACGCTTATGATCCCTCAAAAGATTTTAACAACGGCACGGGCGATTTCTCTTATTTTGCTAAGACCGGGTATGGAGATGGTGCGGCGTCGCCACAGTTTGATGACAGGGCCTGGCGAAAAATTAACCTGCCACATGATTGGGCGGTCGAACAGCCCTTTAGCTCCAAGGGTAGCTCAAGCCATGGATCAAAGGCTATCGGCCGCAATTTTCCTGAAGCAAGTGTAGGCTGGTATCGCAAAACCTTTTTTGTTCCGGCCGCCGATCTTGGTAAACATATTTCCATAGCTTTTGATGGCGTATTTCGTAACAGCATAGTTTGGGTTAACGGACATTATCTGGGTACCGAGGCAAGTGGGTATAGTAGCTTTGGATACAATATTTCTGAGTATTTAAACTAGGGTGCCGACAATGTGATAGCTGTACGGGTTGATGTAACCATGGAAGAAGGTTGGTTTTACGAAGGCGCCGGCATATATCGCCATGTATGGCTCAATAAAACCGACCAATTGCATATAGCTACCGACGGAACATGCGTAACCACCCAGGTTAAAAACAATACCGCGGATGTTTCAGCTACGGCTACTGTAATTAATGATGATAAAAAGGAAAGAAGTTTTAGTGTTACACAAACTATCATTGATGCAGATGGCAAGGCACTCGCAACCGGTAAGGTTACTGGATTCACTTTAAAGCCTTTTGCATCGCAGGATGTGAAAAGCGTTTTAGCTGTTGATCATGCCAAACTATGGTCAATAGAAACGCCTTACCTGCACAAACTGCTCACTACTATTGAGGAGAACGGTACCGTTGTTGACAGCTACATAACAACATTCGGGATACGTACCATCGGTTTTGATGCTAATAACGGGTTTTTTCTGAATGGCAAGCGTGTTGAAATAAAGGGAACCGACAACCATCAGGATCATGCGGGTGTGGGCACAGCCATGCCCGATGCCTTACAAGATTTTCGGATCCGTACCTTAAAAAGCATGGGGTGTAATGCCTATCGCTGTTCGCATAATCCACCTACGCCGGAACTCTTGGATGCCTGTGATAGATCAGGTATGCTAGTCATTGATGAAAATCGTTTAATGGTTGTAGCGTCAACCGAATTAAATGACCTGAAAACCATGATCATACGAGATCGCAATCACCCATCCATTATCAGTTGGTCCATTGGGAATGAAGAATGGGCCATTGAAGGTAATATTACCGGGGCACGTATAGCAAGCACTATGCAGGCCGTCGCAAAATCGACCGATTCAACCCGTTATATCACCGCAGCCATAAGAGGCGGTATTGGTTCCGGAATTTCAACAAAGATAGATTTATTGGGCTATAATTATATAGCTACGAAAAATACCGACGAGCAGCATAAGAAGTATCCTAACCAATTTAGCTGGGGGACCGAGGAAGGATCGACCGTAACATCAAGGGGTATTTATGTTGACGATTTGAGCAAACATCAGCTAGCTGCATATGACAGAAAGCAAAATGGTTTTTTTGTAGTTTGGAACAAGGCTGGAAATACTATGCCGTGCGCCCGTATCTGGCAGGAATGTTCGTATGGGCAGGTTTTGATTACCGCGGCGAGCCTGTGCCTTTTGGTTGGCCATCGGTCGAATCGTATTTTGGTATGGTTGACGCTTGTGGTTTTCCAAAGGACGACTATTATTATTTAAAATCGTGGTGGACAAACCAAACCGTAGTACACCTGCTGCCGCACTGGAACTGGCATGGCAAAGAGGGTCCGGAAATAAGGGTATGCGTCAAAAACAAAAGCCTGCAATCATTTGATTTGCAGGCTTTTGATGCATTTTGTTATCAAAATTTGCGGAGAGAGAGGGATTCGAACCCTCGGTACCGTTTCCAGTACGTCAGTTTAGCAAACTGATCCTTTCGGCCTCTCAGGCATCTCTCCTTATTAATTAAAACCCCTTTTTTGGGATTGCAAATATAGCAATTCGGCTATGCCGTCAAAAAAAAATTTAAGTTTAGTTGATTGGTTGATTGAGTCGATTGGATTTACTGAGTTAAGTAGCTGATTAAGTTTAACTTAGAAGAGTTGGTTTAATTTTTGATTGAATTAGGTGGTTGGTTGAGTTTGACCTATTCAACCCAATCTACTTAATCCAACCTCCCGATAGCTATCGGGATCAACTAACATCAATAATCAATGCGTACATGGTAAATACTCATCAGCATACGCTTAAAAATCACTTTAATGGTTTCAATATCCTTTAGGGTTATGTTGCTATCCTTCAGTTGGTCCTGGTTCAGTTTGTATTTTACTATACGGTCGACCAGGTCGCTTATGGATTTTTCATCAGGTTCGCGTAATGATCGGGATGCTGCTTCAATAGAGTCGGCAAGCATTAAAACAGCGGTCTCCTTTGAGTAAGGAATGGGGCCCGGATAGCGGAAAATATTCTCGTTAACGAACTTTTCGGGGAAATTTTTCAGGAACGACTGGAAAAAGTAATCAACCCGCGTGTTCCCATGATGGGTCCTGATAAAGTCAATAACGATCTCGGGCAGATTTGCCTTGTGGGCCATTTCAATGCCTTTACTCACATGCCTGATAATGATTTGGGCGCTTTCCTCGTAGGATAGCTTATCATGAGGATTAAAACCCGAACTTTGGTTCTCAATGAAATATAAAGGATTTTCCAGCTTGCCTATATCGTGGTATAATGCACCAGCTCTTACCAGCAAAGCATTACCACCGATAGTATAAATAGCATTCTCGGCCAGGTTGGCTACCTGTAATGAATGTTGAAATGTACCAGGGGCTGCAAAGGCAAGTTCGCGCAGCAGGGGTGCATTGGTATTGGTTAGTTCGATGAGCGTGATATCGGAGGTGATAGCGAACACTTTTTCAAACGCATAAATAAGCGGATAGGCCAGCAACGTCAATAATACGCTGACTACAAAAGGCAAAAAATCCATCCAATCGATATTTACAAAGGTTCCCTCCCTGATAAAGGATATGCCTAAAAACGCTATAAAATAACTGAGGGTAATAATGAGCGCGGATATAAGAAACTGCTCCCGGCGGATCAGGTTTTTGATACTGTAGATGGAAACCATCCCGGCGGTGATCTCAAAATAAGCAAATTCAAAACTGTTCGGTACAAAAAAGCCGGCGACCAAAATCACCAGAATATGAATATTAAGGGCGAGCCGGGTATCAAATAATATCCGGATGATGATCGGCACTATACAATAAGGTATATAGTACATGTTAGGCAACTGCAGCTTGATGGCTAATGACAAACTTGCCAGCATTGCGGTAACTACCAGTAAAATCAGACTCACCAAACGATTATCGTCATATATATCCCTGCGGAAGAGATAAAGGAACACCATAAGCAGGCAAATAACAACTGAAACCAACAGAAACTGACCCAATAGAACCAGCCTGCGATCGCCGTTTACCCGGGCATTATCTTCAAATGCTTTTTTAAATGATTCGAGTTTTTGATAAACCGCATCATTGATCACCGAACCTTTTGCCACGATCACATCTCCTTTTGTTACCATTCCGCGGGTTTGAGACAATCCGTCCAGTACTTCCTTTTCCAGGCGCGAGGTCAGTTTATCATCGTATCTGAGATTATTTTGAAGCCTGCCCTGTATCAGGTCAAGCAAAAAGGCCTTATCTAAGTTCTTGTGTTTACTTATTACCTGTTCACAATAAGTCAACGCCTTTTCCTTGGTGAATAGGTCGATGGTATTCTTATCGGTAGCGACGTTTTTATTCAGTATGGTAATAGGATAATCCTGCTGGCTTTGCTGATATTTTGGATTTAACGATAAAATCCCCTTGTTGTAAATCTCAATTAATAAATTTTCGCCAGTCCGTAAATAGTCTTGTTTTTGCTTTTCGTTTAATCCGGCGTTGTGCCATTTTATTTCAAAATCATTTTTGTAGCCCTCTATCTGTTGAGGGCCCAAATCTGTGTCTAACTGATAAATGGGAGTTACACTTCGCAGCGCGCCCTGCTGATCGTTTTCAATCTCCTGCTGAGTTTTTAATATGGCAAAATTATAGGGGGATAAAAGATCCTTTTGTGTCCAAATTCGGCCCCTGTCATACTCGTACCTGAATTTTGCCTGTTTGGGTAAAGTAAAAACGATCACACATATACTGGCGATCATCATTAAATACTTAACGTTAACAGCGTATTTGCGCAGGATAGCCTTTTGGCGTGAAGAGGAAAGTTTAGCCATTTATTTATTTAACCTATCAAAAATAGGATATTTTCTGCGATATGAATTTTTAATTGCTTTTTTCGAAAATAGTTTGATATCTTTATGATATCAATTTAAAATCATAAAATTATGACTACTGAAAAAATTATCAACCCACCATCAGGCTATGCCGCCTTTGCATTATTCTTAATATTGCTGGCCTTAACTGCTCTTTGCCTGGGATTTGAGGAAATAGCCATCGGTGTTATTTTAGGCATACTTAACTTTGTTTTTGTTTTGCCCGGCCTGGTTATTGTAAATCCAAATGAGTCAAAGGTGCTTACCCTTTTCGGCAAATATGTGGGCACTGTTAAACAGGATGGTTTTTTTTGGGTAAATCCTTTTACAGTAAAAAAGAAGGTTTCGCTAAGGGCCTTCAACCTGAACGGGCAACAGCTTAAAGTAAACGACAAGGTGGGTAACCCTATTGAAATTGCCGCGGTAATTGTTTGGCAGATAAAGGATACCGCTAACGCTGTGTTCGCAGTAGAAAATTACATTCAATATGTAAATATACAAAGCGAGGCAGCAGTAAGGCACCTGGCCAATTCCTTCCCCTACGATAACATAGAGGACGAAACCGCCAGCATTACTTTAAGAGGCGGCGCCGAACAGGTAAGCATTTTATTGGAGAAAGAATTGAATGAGCGTTTGGACCGCGCCGGTATTGAAGTATTGGAAGCAAGGATTTCGCATTTAGCCTATTCGCCAGAAATCGCTCATACTATGCTCCAACGCCAGCAGGCATCGGCCATTATCTCGGCGCGGAGATTAATTGTTGAAGGCGCAGTGGGTATGGTTGAAATGGCATTGGCCAGGTTATCTGAAAAAAATATTGTCAACCTTGATGAGGAACGTAAAGCAGCTATGGTGAGTAACCTGCTGGTAGTTT